>CAZWXC010000505.1:0-2877 GCA_964637935.1 uncultured Flavobacteriales bacterium
ATTGGCAGCTTTATAATGAGCGATGCCAAATAAAGATCATTAGAAGCCAATGCTCCAAAGGCAGAAATCACCTGAATAACAAGAGGATAAACACTGAAGTAGTTGGGGCTATTGAGATGTAGATACAAACTTTCGAAAGGCTGCTCAACGTGCTCTGCAAAAAAGGCTGTTGGCGTGTATAAATATGGATTTACGCCTTCTAAGCTCACTGCGCCATCCCAAATAAATCGATAGATGTCGTCACTTAAAGCCGGCATTGCCAACCAAGCTAGGCAGCGTGTGAGTACACCAATAAAGGCGGCCGTTCTTATGTTTCGCACTTCGTTGCACATCACCAAATAGGCAGCAAACAATGCGAAGTAGAGTGTGAAAAGCTGTAGACTTTCTGTTCGAGGAGTAAAAAATAGAAGCACTACTTCGCCAAATCCGAAAAGGATCAGCGCAATAATGGTTACGACATTAAATTGGTATTTACTCAATCTACTTGCTCTATGCTTTGTATCTCTATTCTTCTTTCAAACGCAGCTTTGGTTCCATAGATGGCTCCGAGCTTGTCATTTAATAGATCAGATACATTGCTAGACGCTTGAGATTCTCCGTAGGGTAGGGCATCAAGCTCTAATTGACCATTGTTTATGTAGGTCAATAGTTTAGCGTTGTCATAACTTTCAAAATAGTTGATGATGGCATCAATTCTTCGATAAGTGAGGTTGAGGTTGTAGTTGCTATTGGCTAACGGACTCGCATAGCCTTTAATTACTAATTGGATGTTTTTACCATTTTTCAACTCTGTTTCAAGAATGTCGAGCGCGGCATTTAAATGTCCAATGCTTGTTCTCAATTCTTTGTCAAAAAATTCAGTGATAGTTTCTTCGGATTCAGCTTTTTCGATAGCACTCAAATTGGCTTGATCCAGTGCTTCGAGGTATTCATTTTTTCGTCCGAGGTAATCGTTAAAGGCATCCAAATAAGTATGGGAAGTGGTTCTAGAAGTAGTTCGTGGGTTTGGACTATCGTTGTGATAAAAGAGCTTTATGGGCAACACACTTTGTAGCGCTTGCATCGTCACAGGTACACTGATCACAGGCAAGTTTGCGTTTGTGTCAACTAGTGCGACCAATCCGGTTTCAACTTCAGAAGTGTCTTTTAACACAACCACCTCAGCTGTGTCTGTTTCAACACTGTCAATGACTTCAGGCTTTATTTCTGGATTGCGTTTTACTTTGTAAATGTCGTTACAACAGGTTTCGTTTTCATCGGCTTTTAAGCCACCTTTTCGGTTTGAAGCAAAGTATCCTGTGCTGTCTTTTGCAAAAAAATTGAAGTAGTAATCATCTGCACTCGAGTTGATTTCTGCGCCAAGATTCTCTGTTTCATTATATGTTCCGGGCAATCCTTTTGTTTTGAAAATATCAAAACCGCCAAAGCCGTTAGACAAATTGCTACTGTAATAGAATGTGGTATCGGCAGCATCAAACCAAGGCGTTATTTCATCACCAAGCGTATTTACACGGGTGCCCATATTTCTGAGTTTACTTGCATTGTCATTTCTGATTTCAACATACCAGAGGTCCATTCCGCCTTTTCCGCCTTCTCTGTTTGATGAGAAAAACAAATACTCAATTCCGTCATAAGTGACCGATGTTGGCTGCGTGCTCGTACTTCCAATTTCATTCACAGGGCTAGGAAGCAAAGCAGGTTCTTGCCAAGTGCCGCTGCTTTTTTTCGAAACGTAGATTTCACATTTGCTTAAATCTTCACATTTAGTGAAATAAAACTTGCTTGAATCTGAGCTGAACGTCCCGTTCCCTACATGCGCTTTTTTGTCTGAAATGGGCAAGTCAAGTGGCACTTCAGTCCAACTATTTGAATCTAAAACAGCTTTCTTAGTTTCGATAAAAATGCTTTTTGATTTGCGAACCACTTCATTTTCGTAGCGCATGGTGCTAAAATAAATCGTGTTTGAGTCTACTTGAAACGGACTCATTTCAGCATGAATGGTGTTTAGCCCTGAATCGGGTTTCAATACTTCATATTTAGCTGTATCATTCTGATGCTCAATGGCCCAATCGCAGTTAGATTCTACCGTGCGGGCATATTTATATAAATCGTCACGTTGACGATAAGCGCTTAAAAAATACTGAACCGAAGGTTTTGCTTGTTTGTATTTACCCAATTGTATCAACATCATGGCTTGATACAAGTTGGCTTCAAGAAATGCGTCATCACCATCATTTTCTACCACTTCACGGTAGTGTGCTTCGGCTCTTTTGTAATTTCTGAGTTGGCGATATGCATTTCCAGCGCCCATATTGGCTGCCGTAAAATGCGTGTTTAATTTCAGCGCAAGCTGGTAATAAACCAAGGCTGATTTTGGATAACCAGCATTCAATTCTTTGTCGCCAGCACTTACATATTGACTGAGCGATTGTGCTGAAGCGCTGCTCACAAAAAGCACCGCAAATGCTATAAGTAGGTGCTTTAGAAATAGTTTGGACATGCTCTCAGTCTTTTCACGTTTTCGCGCACAGTGGCTATAGTGTAGATCACTGCAAATTCCCATCCTCCACGATAATTGGTTGCCACATTAAATGGCGAATAATTGATGTCATAAGTAGCACCAATGGTCAGCTGGTTTTGCTGAAAACCAAGGCTTACAATTGCAGCATCTGACCATCTTGCCCAGCCACCAAGCATGATGGCTTGCTTTTCGAGCGGTGTATTTTTCAGGTAATATTTTACGGAAGTACCAAACAAATATTCTTGAGATTGGCCTTGAAACATCACTTGCACACTAGGCGTTAGATCCAATCGGTTGAGCAATTTGAACGAAGTAAGTGCTTGAAAGCTCTCACGTTGTTCTGGATAAAATGCTAA
>CAZWXC010000506.1:0-2869 GCA_964637935.1 uncultured Flavobacteriales bacterium
TGTTATTAATGAACGCGGCTCTATCTCCTAATTTATGCGATTGTGTAACCCATCTTGAGCCATCATCTGCAACAACGAAAAGCGTGTCGAAGGTATTTACAAGCAGCGTTTCAGCGGCTAATGTGTCATACGTAACTAAGCCTGTGGTTTCATTAAAAGTGGAAATCAAGTTTGTAAATGCTGTATCAAATGCTACCTCAATTCCACTCGTATCGTAGTACACAATGTGTATTTCATCGGTTAGAGAAGAGTCTACTGTTCCGTTCAATAATTTGGTGTAATTGTATGTTGGGTAAAACACAAGTTCCAGAAAATCAGGTATTAAACCGTTAGCGCTGAATAAAGTGCGAATTTCAGGTGAAATATTTGGATCGGTTTGTTTGGCTTTGTATTGTTTGATGTTGTTTTTAGTGAAATCGTCAATAAAAGGAATTTCCATCGTATCAATACGATAAACAAAATGACCAACGCGTAAATTAGATCTGCTATTTGCTGATTGGATTTGTGAGGCTTTATACAAGTCTTGCAATTGAGCATTGTAACGCAATGGCACTGCTTCTTCTTGAGCCGAAAGCCTTCCAATTGCGCCTATTAAAAGCAGAGAAATAAAAGCTTTAAGAATTTTCATTAAAGATCTTTAGTCTGGTTTGAGTCTGTTTCAAACAATGGAACAAGTGTAGAGTCAGACGTTAAAAACACATCAATAGATGAGCCAACAGAGATCATATTCTCATTTTCAGGTTCAGGCATTTGGCGGTATATTACTGCACGAACCGAATCTTCGGCAGTAGCGCAATCTGCGCAAGGTGCTGCACCAAGGTTAAGTCCTTTTTCTTGGAGTAATACTTCTGCTGATGTTACGTCAAGTCCATAAAGTATTGGAACATATATCAATTCACCCGTTTGACCCGCGCCAACCACCAAGGTCAATTTTGCGCCTTTCGGAATATTTGTTCCAGGCTTAACGCTTTTGCCGCGATGTAATACATCTACTACACAATCAGTGCATTCTGACGGTTTTGAAGTAATTTCAAAATCGACAAATCCATAAGATTTTAGTCTAGAAATTGCCACAGATAATGATTGCTTAACGTTTGGAAGTTTCACCATTGGGGTGCCGAAACGTGTAATTGTGAGATATATTTTTCTATTCTCTTTAACACTCGCATTTTCTTCTGGGTCTTGCTGAACAATTTCTCCACCTGGTTTCCCTTTCAGATAAATGGAATCAATAACTACACTTTGCAATTTTGCATTTGTCAATGTGGCTTCAGCTTCAAGTATGTCAAAACCAATTACGCTGGGTACTTCTACCACTGCGTCAGGTCTTGTGTAGTTAGTCAAGAAATAGTAAGAGCCTGTTAATGTTAACCCTACAAGCACCATAGCAAGTATGAGATTAATCACGAATTTTTTTGAAAACATGAATCGTATCATAGGTCGCCAAAGATAATTGCCTTTTCAAGTGCAAGTTTTCGATTTTAAAGAAGTAATTCACGTTCTAAATTCACACATTTGTCCCGCAAGTCGAAAAAAATGACAAACCAAAGAATAGTTATCACAGGTGGTGCGGGCTTTATAGGTTCACACCTCACAGCTTTGCTCGTAGAACAAGGAAATCAAGTAGTAGTAATAGACACACTTTTGAGAGGAAATAAAATCCCGAAAGATGTTTTATCGAAAATCGAATTTCATCGTGTAGATGTATGCGATCGTGCAAAAGTGGCTGAGCTCTCAAAAGGTGCAGATATCATTTTTCACTTTGCAGCAATTTTAGGTGTCGACATCGTGGCTGATAATCCGATAGAAACCATGGAAACCGAGGTAAACGGAATGCAAAGTGTTGCTGCCGCAGCAATAGAAAATGGTATTTCTAAAATTATCTATGCATCTACTAGCGGTGTTTACGGTCATTTGGCATTAGAACAAAGCGTGAATGAAGACATTTTAGTAGACCCAAGAACTAGCTATGCAATGGCTAAGCGCTACAATGAGATTTATTTAGCTTCTCTATATGAGGAAAAAGGAATCGATTCTATTGCGCTAAGATTCTTTAATGTTTACGGTCTTCGCCAAGACAACCGAATGGTAATTCCTAGATTTTTTGAACAAGCTTTGGATGGCGAACCATTAACTGTATTTGGTAGTGGTGAGCAAACTAGAGATTTCACTTACGTGGAAGATGCGGTAAAATCTACCGTGTTGCTAGCCGAAAAGGTAAAGGGATTTGAAATCTTCAATATTGCTAACGAAAAGGAAGCAACTATTTCTGATCTGGCTGAAAAAATTAAATCAATTACAGGATCGCAAAGTCCACTGAAGTACATCGATGCGCCAAGTAAACGCTACGATTATGAAGTAGGTAGAAGATTTGGAAGCTCAGAAAAGCTTGAGAACTTCATCAACTATAAGCCAAATACAGGTTTAGATGAAGGTCTACAAGTGATTTTGAACGATCTTAAAAACTAAACTCTTTCTTGTTCATAATATCGGCTTAGGCCTTTATTCTTGCTGGTTAAGCCCATTATTTTTGATTGAATCATTTAGATCAATCACACCGTGGGAAAGAAAACTATTGCCATCATTTTCGGAGGCTTTTCAGGAGAAAGAGCCATATCAGAAAAAAGTGCTCAAGTTGTAGCGAAATACCTCAATCCAGAAAAATTTGAGTCTTTCTTAATCGATATCGATGTAAAGCTCTGGCAAGCCGTGGTTGATGTGGAGCGATTTGACATCAATAAGGATGACTTTTCGTTTCAACTTGGCGATAGAAAAGTAGTGTTTGATGGTGTGTTCAACGCTATTCACGGCACACCGGGAGAAGATGGTAAAATACAAGGTTATTTTGATCTACTTGGTATTCCGTACA
>CAZWXC010000507.1:0-2863 GCA_964637935.1 uncultured Flavobacteriales bacterium
GAAAAACGTCATGTTTTCGCCAAACGTAGGCTTGTTGATGGTTTCTGTTTTTCCATTTACGGTGCGGTATTTCATCGGTTTACCTTTAAAATCACTCCATTGCTTGTAAGCACTTACGTGATTTCCTTTAGGACTCCACATTCGTGGAAACACCGATTTAAATTCGTCAGCATAGTTTGGAACCGAACCTTTTCTATCGTCAGCCAATTCGTATTTGCCCGTTCTATCATCAGGATAGTAAACGGGTGAACCATCTGCATAAGGTTCTTGATTGTCAAGTGGAGAATTGAAAAATTGACCGTAACCCAATGGTACATCACCATACTGTTCACGATTCAAATAAGAAAGAAGGTTTACCAGGTTTTCAGGGTTGTTTTCATCGATAGGTGTGTTTGCGTTTGAACGCACCAAAATCAAAATGAATGAAGAGTAACCAATGATCAATACCAATAATGAGAGTAAAATGGTATTCATAATTGGGCGGTGTGTTTTGATGGTGTAAGAAATTCCAAACACGATGGCACCCATCAACAGAATCATGAAAATGATAGAACCCGTGTGGAAAGGAGCACCAATGTTATTTACCACCGCGTACTCAAACTTAGCAGCCATGTTTACCAATTGCGGAATAATGAAGTTTTGAATCGCGCCAAGCGTTACTACACCCAATAAACCAGCGATTGCCATTCCTTTAAGTGTAGGCTTGAATTTTTTAAAGTAAATAACCAATGCCACGGCAGGTATCGCAAGCAGGTTCAATAAGTGAATACCGATAGATAGACCAACCAAGTAAGCGATTAAGATGATCCAACGATCAGCTTTTGGCTCGTTGGCAATTTGTTCCCATTTAAGAATGGCCCAAAAAGTAATGGCAGTCATCATGGATGACATGGCGTAAACTTCGCCTTCGACCGCGCTAAACCAGAATGTGTCTGAAAATGTATAGGCTAAACCACCAACAACACCGCTGCCTAAAATGGCAACCATGTCGGCAGTGCTCATTTCTTCGCCACCTTTTTGCATGCCAAGCACTTTTTTAGCCAAGGCTGTGATGGTCCAGAAAAGGAAAAGAATAGTAAATGCACTGGTCAAGCCAGAAATAAAATTGACAGCGTATGCCACTTGATCAGGCGCTACAAACATGGAGAATAGTCTACCAACAAGTAAAAAGGTTGGTGCTCCCGGTGGGTGACCCACTTCGAGTCGATAACTTGTGGCAATGTATTCGCCACAGTCCCAGAAACTTGCTGTAGGTTCTAATGTGCTTATGTAAGTGAATGCTGCGATGGCAAATACAAGCCATCCGATAAGGTTATTCAGCTTTTGGTAGTTCATAGCTTTTGTTTAGTAGTGCCGTTTTTCGGTTTGAAAGGTCGCGAATTTAGAACTATGAACGAATACATGGGAACACCATCCGTTATCAATTCATAGTTTTCCTTAAATACCTTTAAATTACTAGTCAGAAAATAGGGGTAAGGTTCAATTGGTCAGTGAAATAAGTGGATTATTCACTTCTGAAAAAATCAATCACCGAAAGGTTGACCAAATGAATGTTTTGATAATAATACTGGAGTATTTGATCATAAGTAAAACCGCGCTTGGCCATATTCATGGCGCCTTCTTGGCAAAGACCAACACCATGACCATATCCGCGGCCTTCTATTACAACAGAATCTTGCACTTGATCTATGCTGAAAAAAGCGCTCTTTAGTTTCCAATCGCTGCGCACCGTTTTGAATGGAACATAAGCAATGCTATCGTTCAATGTGTGGTATCTGATATCTGGACAATAGTCAAGTGCTATATTTAGGGCTGTAGAATCTGAAACTGGATACCTGAACTTATTTTCCAAATAATTGATCCATTCTTGTTTTGAAACCGCTTTTCGCCAATAGGCGTGCGGTTCGGCATGGCAATATGGGTCGAGCCGCTCGCGTAAATAGCCGAGTTTAGCGCTCCACACGTCTTCGCTATTGCAAGTAAATCCGCCACAATTAGAATAAAAAGCGGCAGTAATCAGGTTGATATCGCTATCAACGATCACAATTCCGATGGTTTCTTTAGTGCCTTGTATGATGTCAGGATTCGATTTGCTTCTGCGGTGGTAAACCTGACAATGTACTTTATCGCACAATTGAAAACCTTCGGCTTCGTGGCGTCTGCGATTGTTGAGTGCATACGTTCTGCAGATCACAGACTGCACCTTGTAGTATTCTTTCGGTTCTTTTGATCCAGCTTCAGATTCAACCACGCCCGAAACGTAGTTTTCGATGTAAACATGGTTAATGATTCGCAGCTTTCCGTTGAAAGGTTTTATCACAAATTCATCATGGTATTCGTGCAGCTTTTTATCGTGGTCAGTTCGCTGAATTTTCAGGCTGCTACCCCAAGTGTTTCGTTTAAATTCTACTTCGCCAAACACGCCTAAGTCAGCCGTAATGGTGCGAAGGTGAATCAAACCATTTTCCACTTTTAGGCGAACAATGGTTTCTTTTTTTACTTGAAGAATTTCTTGGCCATTGCCCAAAAGCGTGTAGCTGCCATCGCCCGGCTGCACCACTATTTCGCGTGGTTCGTCATTCCAAAACAAACCAATGTCAAGCGTTTTATTGGAAGCCGAAACTCCAATACTGGCAATGGTTAGGAATAAGACGAGTAGCAATCGCATGTTTAGCAAAAATATTGTGGTGTGCGGTGTGCTAATGGCAATTAATGGATGATTTTCAACAATGCTTTCGCAACAAGTTCACTAGCACCTGAATTGCCTAGTTTTTGTCGCAAAAGCGCGTATTGATCAAGTATTTCTTGTCGTTTTTTTCCGCCAGCGATGATGTACGAAAGTTCTTGTTTTAAGTTGGCAGTA
>CAZWXC010000508.1:0-2861 GCA_964637935.1 uncultured Flavobacteriales bacterium
AATGCGCCAAATACGATTAGTTTCTTCTTGTGCAAACTGCATCGAAAAACTTTCTTTTGGAAAAACGGCATCAGCTGCGCCCACCATGTCTAGCAGTATTCCAAAATCTGCAGTATAGCCTTCTATTGGCAAGTTGGCTGCCCAATATTGTGAACCTAAACACCAACTGTCTGCGCCATCGCCCACCATAGATGATTGCGGTTTTCCGTAATCTTCTGCGTCAAAAAATACGATGTCAATTCCTAGATTTTTGATACTTGTGTCTTTAGCTAGCACATGGGCTAACTCAAGTAATACACCCACGCCACTTGCGCCATCATTAGCGCCATCAATGGCTTTGTTTCTGTCTTCGGTATCTCGATCGGCAAATGGGCGCGAATCCCAGTGCGAGCAAAGTAAAATGCGCTTTTCTGCTTCAGGATTTATTTGCCCCATGATGTTGAATATTTCTAGTTCAACACCATTAAAGGCCTTTACAGTAGCTTCTTGCACGTTGGTAGTTAAGCCTGCGCTGGCAAGTTCATTTTCAAGCCACTTTGCACAAGCTTTTTGAGCAGCCGAATTCGGAACACGAGGTCCAAAATCTACTTGTTTTTTCACGAAAGTGTATGCTCTATCTTGATCAAAAGCTGGCGTTTGAAGTAATACAATTTCAGGCGCTGGAGCCACTGTTGGCGCAGGCGCACTTGGTTTGTATGGTTTGGCTTCTTCTTTACAACTAATGATCAAAAGGCTGCTAATCATTGCAAGACTTATGAGCCTTGCAGCTTGCTTTATTGCACTTGCCATGATGCTCCGTCTTTACTGTCTTTCACTACTATGTTCATGGCTGCAAGTTGATCTCTGATAGCATCGCTTGTGCCCCAATCTTTATTAGCTCTTGCACGTGCACGCACATCTAGAATGATATTCATCAAACCATCCATAAAGTCATTGTTACTGCTTTCTTGTGCCATTTTTAGCCCAAGAACATCAAACACAATTTGCTTTAAAAAGACGGAAAGCGCTTCTTTTTCTGAAGCAGATATTTTCACACGACCTTCGGCAATGGAATTGATGTTTTTCACCACTTCAAACAAATGGCTGATGACCATTGGCGAATTAAAATCATCATTCATTGCGGCCTCTATTTTTTGTTTGAAAACAGAAGTTTGTATATCGCTGGTTTGTGAAACAGGCAATGCGTCTACAATGCTCATTCCGGCCATCAATCGTTGAAAGCCTTTTTCGGCAGCTTCTAAAGCTTCATTGCTAAAGTCAAGCGTACTTGCATAATGCGCTTGAAGCATGAAAAAGCGCACCACCATCGGGTCAAAGCCTTTTCTTAAAAGTGGGTGATTTCCTGAAAACAACTCGTCTGGTAAAATCGAGTTACCAAGAGACTTAGACATTTTAGTGCCTTCGAAAGTCAACATGTTGGCATGCATCCAATACTGCACGGCATGTTTACCATTGGCCGCTTTGTTTTGTGCAATCTCACATTCGTGATGCGGAAATTTCAAATCCATACCACCACCGTGAATATCAAATTGTTCACCTAAATACTTGGTGCTCATTACAGAACATTCGAGATGCCAACCTGGGAATCCAACTCCCCAAGGCGAGTTCCAACGCATGATGTGTGATGGTGAAGCTTTTTTCCAAAGTGCAAAATCGGTTGCGTTTCGTTTTTCGTCTTGACCATCAAGATCGCGTGTTCCAGAAAATAGCTCGTCAATGTTTCTGCCAGAAAGCTCGCCATAGTTGTCGGTTTCGGCATATTTTTTCACATCAAAGTAGATAGAACCATTCGATTCGTATGCCAAACCACGATCAAGTATGGTTTTAATAATGTCTATTTGCTCTACAATGTGGCCGGTTGCAGTAGGTTCAATATCTGGCGCCAGCGTATTGAAGTCACGCATCTTATTATGAAAATCGATGGTGTAAGTCTGCACAATTTGCATTGGCTCTAGTTGCTCAACACGCGCTTTTTTGCTGATTTTGTCTTCACCTTCATCGCTGTCATTTTCTAAGTGGCCAGCATCTGTAATGTTGCGCACGTAGCGCACTTTGTAGCCTAAATAGCGCAAATAACGGTTTACAAGATCAAATGAAATGAAGGTTCTACAGTTTCCTAAATGGACATTGCTATAAACAGTAGGTCCGCAAACGTAGAGCCCTACAAACGGGTCGTTCAGCGGTTTGAATTCTTCTTTCTTTCTCGTAAGAGTATTGTAAATGTGAAGCGATGTTTCCATAAAGCATTTCTGACTGCCAAAGATAAAAGGCAAGCCGACTTTATGGTTTAAGAATCAAGTTGATTTGGGATTATTTCATAGTGTCTTCTATGACGCCTTCACCCACATATTTACCGTTCTGATAGATTTCTATCTTTTGGAGAATACCATCGTTGTTGTATCGGTAAATTTTACCATCATACAAACGACCATTTTTGAACTCGCCTTTTTGAGAAATTTGGCGGTTTCTATTGTAGAGTGTATGCTGCCCGTTGCCATCAAACACACCAATATTTGCTTGAAGTTCAGCTTTGTTTACGGTAGCAGTAGTTTTTACTTTATTGCTCTCGTCTTTCACTGGTTCAGGCTCTTTTATGGCCTGTACGTTAGTCAATTGCTTCGATTCAAAATGCTTGGTTTTCGCATCGTCCATCGTTCCTTCATTGAACACACGAACCACCCGTAACTCGCCTGATTCATAGTATTCTTTTACTTCACCGCTTTCTTTACCGCCATTCCAGTTTCCTTCAATAGCTAGCTTTCCGTTTGGATGGTAATATTTTTGTGTACCTGTTCGCTTGCCTGACTCGTTAAAATCGAATTCTTGATGCACGTTTCCATTTTCGTAATAGCGCACAAATT
>CAZWXC010000509.1:0-2858 GCA_964637935.1 uncultured Flavobacteriales bacterium
TCTCTTCACTTCCATGATATATGCCAATTGTAAAGTTGTTTCCATCTTTCCGCACAATATGTTCAATAGAAAGCTCCCTTACCTTATGGATGAATTGTAAATTCTCTAAGTGACCAGTCAGCATTATAGGCATCATCTTACCTCCAATGCCTCCTAGATCATTCTCAGTTTTATTGGCAGGAGACAAGAATTCAGATATTTCACTATTGAGCTTATTAAGGTAATATCCGCCATTGGCTTCTGCTAAAAACTCTACGGAGCAGTTTACAAGTAAGTGTTCTACCTTAGGGTTAATGACCGATACATTGATCAGAGTACTTGACTTCGACAATAAAAATTTCTTCATACTATCTAGCGCTACGGCACTGAAATAATGTCGCTCTCTCACGTTCCATCTATCGCTCATTACAACCACTCTCACACTACCTGGCATTTGTTGAAAATCATCATTAAGGTTGGTGCATTTCACTAATCTAACTTCATCAAAGTACTGTAATACTAGGCGTTCGTAGTCCCATGCAGAAACAGCTCTATTCTTATGCCTTAGTCGCTCACTTACCCTTGTGTAAAAGCGATCTTCGGTTTCTGCTCGCACTCCACCCCCAGATTGAACTGGTTGGGATACACTCTTTATTTTAGGCATTTTTCCAGCAAATTTCAAAATTGTTCCTGCGGGAATCTCCCTTCCAGTAATTTCAGGATCTGAACTGGTGCAAACCACCTCCACAGCATTAAGGTATATTCCTTTTATCAATGGATAATTTTCGGCTCCGTTGGGTGTAGATACTCTTGTCCAAAGAATACTATTAAAGCCTGCTGCTGACAAATCTAATTGAGGGAAAATAATCTCAACAATACCTGACTTTGTAAAGCCAGAGGTGTCATCACGAATTATACTTCTTGATCCAAAAAGTATCCACTCTTCACCAGAAAAATACTCCAATGAAAGCTTGGTATCAGACATTTTAGTTGCGGTACTAGATCGCTGAAAATGAAAATATAGAGATACTGTCTTGCTCTCATTTATTCCTTTAAAACCTAATATGAGATAAGCTTCTTGAGTGTAGTCGTAAAATAGTGTGTTGCCAGATGCGATGCCATTTTTAATAATGTTTTGAGTTAAAAAGGGAGATATTTGAAAAAACTGACTTTCTCCAACAGTAGCGGCCTCTAACTTCTTGAATTTGGGATTGAAAATAATTTGATCCGAAGCAGTATAATCAACTGAAATCGAGGAAGCTCTTGGCGAAAACGGCTGATTTGGAAGACTTATTTGGGCTTTGTTTTTTGCATTAAAGGTTGCTATATCTACATAGTCCTTCAAATAAGAAGACCTACCAAAACCTTGTTTAGGAGCCGTGAGTTGTAAACGAATATATCCACTTTGAGACGCTGAGTTAAACGTTCCCTCTGCTCTAAAATAGGGATTCGGAACCAATCCAAAATCACTAAACTTATTGAAGCAAATTTCACTTGAATCAACTAAAAGGAGAGACTGATAACCTTCTGGGGTTTTGGAAGGTGTTGTCTTGAAAAGCACAGACGAGGCAAGTTTCTCAGAATCCATTTGTAGCCAGTTTCCATTCACTAATACTTGCTTGTTAATCAGAAAGCTGTCGTTATCAATTGAGTCAGAATACTCATTATAATAGGTCTTAAACCCTCCATAAGCCTCAGGCAAATTATCCCAATTAATATGTACTTTCAACGAATTAATTTTTTTTTGGAACAACTCGTCCTTTCCTATTACCAAATAGGACCCTTTATCAGGAGTAGGTCCAAATGGCTCAAAAGGAGTAGCCGTTGGTACTAAACCTAGACTGTTATATATGGATAATTCTCGCTGATTTTTCACGTCAACAGATAGATCGATAGTGTTTACTGAGACACCTTGAAAGAAGGAATACAAGTAAATTGGTGCGTAAGGATTAAGCTCAATTTTAATTGCAGGCCATGCCAGTGTTTCTGATAGAGATTTCCCCAATTCTACTGCTGGATCTGAAGACTTGAGCCGAATCTCGAAGACTATTGAATTCTTTTTTATGTCATGGCTAACAGTAAAATTAGAGGTCAAAGCCCACCCCATTTTCTGAGTATAGCTTACCTGAAAACCTTTTCCAAAAATTTCATGGATTACACTTTCGTTGGAAATACTTTGACTCTGAGATATTTCCGAGACGAGTTTCCAAATAGTATCACCTGTTGTGGCCTCGTTGAAATTTACACAAATCTTAATTGATCGCTTACCCTCACTTAAAGACAAAACTGGCGAGGCTAGAATAAATCCCATTTTGCCTATTGTTTCATCCAAAATTTCAATATTCTGAACTGCTCTTTTATCATATCCAAATGAGTACCAATCATTCTTCGGAGAGACAACCTTGCCATTTGCCATCAGACACCTCTTTTTAACAGAAGAAATAAGGGGGACTTTTGTACCTGAATCTAAATACGGATTTGCCTCCAATAATAAAGTATTAATTTCTGTCAATTCAACCTTCTGAACCACAAGAGGCTTGATCGTTTCGAATAGAATGTCTGTCTTACTTTCGAATATCTTACCTGCAGATAACAAAGTCCCCTTCTCAATAAGCGCACTAGTAATTGCTGGTTGTAGCTCAAAAAACAATACAGTTCGAGTTGGCTCGCCTAAGCCTTTTTTTTCATCTAAAATATCCTTATAATAAAAGTCAAGATGCTTTTTAGACAGCGCATTTGCACTATCCTGTACAGATTTATACATAAAAGCAAAAACAATGTAAAAGGCGGAAATCGGAGAATGATTTTCGTAGTCAAGAACATGAGATTCTAAATGCTTTAAAGTGATTTCTTTAATATTAATAATCGCTTTTAAATAG
>CAZWXC010000510.1:0-2838 GCA_964637935.1 uncultured Flavobacteriales bacterium
CCAGGAGGTGTTGGTAATGCTAAGAAAATAACGTTTGCATGGTCTACGGCATCTTGCAATTGGGTTGTAAATGACAATCTCTTTTGCTTGATGTTACGGTCAAATAAATTGTCAAGATGAGGTTCGTAAATAGGAATAATCCCATTTTTCATTTTTTGAACCTTTTTTTCATCAATATCTACACATACCACATGATTGCCCATTTCGGCCAAACATGTTCCTGTCACCAGCCCTACATATCCTGTTCCTACTACTGAAATATTCATCCTCTAATAAATCCTATAATGTTTTCCGTGATATATTTTAATTGCTCTTCTGTCAATTCTGTATGAATTGGCAGCGAAAGTACTTGAGCTGTAAGTTCTTCGGTCAAAGGCATATCGCCTTCTTTCATTCCATATGCTACATACCCATTTTGCAAGTGCACCGGTACAGGGTAATAAATGTTGGTTGGTATACCTTTCTCGGCTAAATAGTCTTGAAGGGCTGTTCTATCAACACCGTTTAGCTTGATGGTATATTGGTGGTATCCATGATTGCTGTAGGATGCAACTACAGGAGTTGTAATTTCATCCATGTTGCGGAAAGCATTATTGTAATAATCTGCTGCAGCAATGCGCGCATCTATGTAGCTATCAAGGTGTTTAAGCTTTACCCTCAATATAGCTGCCTGAATAGTGTCTAACCTTGAATTACAGCCAATAGAATCGTGATGATACTTTTTACTTTGGCCATGATTAGCGATCATTTTAAGTTTCAACGCTAATTCATCATCGTTGGTCATCATTGCTCCGCCATCTCCATATCCACCAAGGTTTTTCGATGGGAAAAATGAAGTTGTTCCTATATCACCAATGCAACCAGCTCTGTGCTTGACTCCATTTTTATCAGTGAAAAAGCTTCCTATAGCTTGCGCGGTATCTTCAATAACTCGGATATTAGCCTCTTTGGCAAATTCCATTACAGCATCCATATTGGCGCATTGACCATATAAATGAACCGGGATTACAGCTACTGTTTTCGATGTGACTTTAGATCGTGCATCCTCCACATCAATAGTGAAGGTTTCGGGATCAACTTCTACAAATACAGGTTTTAATTGCAAAAGTGCAATCACTTCAGCAGTAGCAATGTACGTAAAGCTTGGTGTAAGAATTTCATCACCAGGTTTGGCGTCAATTGCCATTAAAGCAATTTGAAGTGCATCTGTCCCATTTGCACAAGGAATAACGTGTTTTACATTTAAGTAGTTTTGCAGTTCTTCCTTGAATGCAGTTACGTCTGGTCCGCCAATAAAGGCGCAGCTATCAATTACACGCAAAACTGCTTGATCTACTTCTTCTTTGATTTTGAGATACTGCGTGCGCAGATCTACCAATTCTATTGATTGCATCGAGTCAAAAATGAGGGCGCAAAGATATCTTTTTATACCTCTTATTTATGCCGTTCAACTGCCGATTTTAGTCATACGATAATTCAACCTTAAAGAGCTGCTCTACTTGGTTATTTTCGTGTAATGAAAAAAGTGTTTCTACTCCTTTGTTTAATTCTGATTACTTCGAGCCTCATAGCACAAAAAAATGTTCGTGATTCTTTACTCAGCATAAAAGCAATTGGAGGTCACTTTGGATTTCATTTACCAATGGCTGATTTGGGAGAGAGATTTGGTTTTGGTGAGGTAGCAGGCGGGTCGTTTTTTATGAAGTCTAAATCTAATTTTACTCTTGAGGCTAATTATAGCGCCTTTTTTGGCAACAGAGTGAAAGAGGATACCATCTTCGATAACATTAGAACATCTCAAGGATATATTCTGAATGTGGAGGGATCTGTAACGGATGTTGTTCTTTTTGAACGAGGATTTAATGTGAGTGTGAGGTTCGGTAAAATATTCCCGGTAGTTGGGCCAAATGACAATTGTGGGCTCCATGCGCAAATTGGTGCTGGAATCATGCAACATAAAATAAAGATTGAAACCTATTTTGAGGATGTACCTCAGCTAATGGGAGATTATATCAAAGGCTATGATAGGTTGACTAACGGGTTGAGCACTATGCAGGCTTTTGGCTACCAGCATTTCAGTGATAAGCGATTGATTAATTACTACATCGGGGTTGAATTGGTGGAAGGTTTTACCATGAATAGAAGAAGCATCAATTTCAATACTGGATTTAGAGACAATACGAAGCGTATTGATATGATGGCTTCATTAGTTTTGAAGTGGTATTTCCCATTGTATAAGCGTCAACCGCAAGATTTTTATTTCTATTAAGTGTTAAATTCCTTTTATTCTTTCGGAATTAGACTGTTTGGCTTTTCGTCATACGTGGCATCTATGTTTCAACCCAAAGCATCAGCTTGGCTCAAGGGGCGGACATCTTGGCGAAATGCTTTTGACGGTTTTTCTAAGGTAAATAAGGTGGTTTGGTTTCACTGCGCTAGTGTTGGTGAGTTTGAGCAAGCAAGGCCGATTATTGAAAAACTAAAAGCCGAAAAGCCTTGTCAAATTGTAGTTACCTTCTTTTCGCCATCTGGGTATGAAGTGCGTAAAAACTATCCTTTAGCAGATGTAGTTTGCTATTTACCACTTGATTTAAGATCAAACGCACGTTCCTTTTTTGATGTTGTTAAGCCTGATGTTGCGTTGTTTATTAAGTATGATTTTTGGTTCAATTTCATGCAGGTTCTAGATGAGAGAAAGATACCATCTGCAGTTGTAAGCGCATATTTGCCCGATAATCATTGGTTACTCAATTTTCCTGGGTCACTTCTAGTGAAAAGATTAGCACAGTTCGACAAGCTGTTTTTGCAAGATGATCAAACCAAGTTGAACCTTGAAAA
>CAZWXC010000511.1:0-2825 GCA_964637935.1 uncultured Flavobacteriales bacterium
CGGACCAATGAATTGATCTATACCCCCTCTTATTACTACATAGGTCATTTCTCAAAATTTATAAAACCCAATGCGAAAAGAATCAGTACCACCACCACAAGATCAACATTAGAATCCACAAGTTTTCAAAATCCTGATGGAAAAATTATTACGGTAGTTTTAAACAAAACAGACCTTCCCATACACTATAAAATAATCGTTAACAATAGTGAGGTAAGCGTAACCATACCTCAACATGCAATTCAATCTATAATTTATTAATTAAAAAACAACATCATGAAAAAAAATTACATCATTATTACCTTACTTGCTTTTTTATTTCTAAGCAATTACACTTTTAGTCAAGTAAATGTTACTTTACGAGTTGATATGACTGGGCAAACCGTAACTAGCAACGGAGTTCATGTTGCGGGGTCTATAAACGGCTGGAATACCTCAAGTACTCCATTAACTCAAGAAGGAACTTCGAATATCTATTCAACTACCATTCAATTAAACACAGGGTGGCATGAATATAAATTTTTAAATGGCAATAATTGGGGTACTGAAGAAAGTGCAGGGTTTCCATGTGCACCATCCAATGGCAATCGTTTTTTATACATCAATGATTCTGGCGCTGATGTAGTCCTTGAGCCTGTACCCTTTAACGGTTGCAATGCTGAGGGAACAGGATTTTCATTTACGCTCAATGTAGATTTAGGAAATGAAACGGCTGGTGCCTCAGGTGTAAAAGTAGCAGGTTGGTTTAACGGTTGGAATGGTGATAATTTTACCCTCCCAAATGTAGCCAATACCATTCATAGCGCTACCTTAAGACTGCCAACTCCTGCTGATTATCCCATTACTTTTGAATACAAATACGTGAATGGCAGTACTTGGGAAAATCCTGATACTACTTGTGGTACTGTAGCAAATACCAATAGAATAGAAACCCTTACCACTTCAGGAATGAGTGTTTTTAATGTGTTTAATGGTTGCAATTACACATTAAGTTTACAAAATAGTTTTAATGATGACATAAATGTGTATTACACAAAAAATGACGGATTGATCGTAACAAGTACTCAAAATTATGATCAATTGACCCTACAATTATTTGACATGTTGGGTAAAAAAGTACTTTCTGAAACCGTCTTAAAACCAAATAAATCAAAAACTACTGTAAAAGTAAACAATATCCAATTAGGGCTTTATATTTTACAGATTACCGATAATTTGAACAGGGTTGAGAGTAAAAAAATATTCATTAATTAACTAATTAAAAAAAATGAAAAAAGAAATGAAACTTAGTTATTTGTTATTTGCCTTTTTGTTGTTAACAAACCATTTAAAAGCTCAAATTATTCCTGATGGAGTATATCAAATATATTCAGATGTGCATCAAGAAGCCATGGTTACTAGTTTGAGTGGAGAGTTTGATGTATCTATGACTCCCCCAAATTTTTCAGACAATAATCAGCTTTGGAATTTTTCTCATCAAGGAGGAAATGTTTACAAAATTTCGAATGTAGCAACGGGTTCGTTTATTGGTATCAAAGATGGGTGGTGTGGAATTTTTGGTGATGTACAAGCTAGATATGCAAGTACTGATGCTAATGTAGAATTTTTAATCTCTAAAGGAAATAATTCAGGTTCTTATGTAATTCAAATTGCATTTACCACTTGTAATTTTGGCTCTGTCAATGATCCTGTGAAAGCTTTTGATGTTCAAGACGGACTTTCTGGCGCACAAATTCAAACATTTGATGTCGATTTTGGTGGTGCAAACCAACAGTTTAGACTCATTTCGCACGAATGGAATGGAAATTCGGATACAGATTGGGCAAATACTGCCAATTGGACTCCTTCATCCATCCCTTCAGCTGTTTCGAATGTTAGAGTCCCAAACGTAACCAACAAACCAATTGTCAACTCAAACGTAGGTGTGCATGATATTTTCATCAATACTACCTCCTCTTTACAAGTAAATAGCCAATTCACCATTGCAGGAGATCTTACCAACTTGGGTACTTTCTCTATCAATTCAGGAGGAGCAATGATTGTAAATGGTTTGTCAACAGGAAATGTAACATACAATAGAGCCCTTGATTTTGTTTCTGGTAATTTAAATGGTTGGCATTTGGTTTCTTCGCCAGTTTCAGGAGAGGATATGACAAACATGATAGCCAATAATACCTTTGCAACAGGTTCCAATGCAAACATTGGTTTTGCATCTTACACACCAACTACAAATCAATAGAGTTATTTTACTACTGCATCAACAGATGCATTGACAGCAGGAAAAGGTTTTTCAACTAAATTAGGAAGTACAGGAAATCTATCTTTTACGGGAACCATCAATACCGCTGATGTAACTGGCGTTTCAATCACATCAGAACCAATTAACGGTTATTTTAATTTAGTGGGGAATCCTTATACGGCATCTATAAATAGTAAAACGTTTTTAGATGCCAACACAAATGTAGATGCAACCATTTGGGTGTGGGATTCAGCGAATAATAACTATATCACATATCCTGCTGTTGATGAATTTAAAGTTGCTCCAAGTCAAGGATTTTTCGTGAAAGCAACGAGTGGTACCACTGTTGATTTTGCAGTATCCAATCAACTATTCAATGCTGATACTTTCTTAAAAAGTGGCAAAACTGAGGTTAAATTAGTGATGCATGATGGCACTGCAAACAGATTTGCAAAAATCTATTATTTAGACAATGTTACCAAAGGTTTTGACAATGGTTTTGACGGAGAAACTTTTGGTGGAATTGAAAACACTGTAGATGTATTTACCAATTTAGTAGCAAATAACGAGGGTAAAAAATACCAAG
>CAZWXC010000512.1:0-2819 GCA_964637935.1 uncultured Flavobacteriales bacterium
TGTTCTCTTTTTAATTTGTCCGCCAATGTTTCACCACTGATGAAATCAAGAATTGCGTAAGCATATTTTTGACCATCTAAAAGTATATCGCCACTATCACAGAATTTAACCAAATTCGGATGCTTGATTTTCTTTAAAACCTCAATCTCTAAAACATCACCATTTTTATCAAATTGAGTTCTGTCCAATTTTGAGTAAGCAAATAGCTTCAATAATTTGGTTTTTCCTTCTTGGTCTTTTACACGATAAGTTTCAGCATAACTCCCTTTCTTGAGAAAGAAAGTCACTTTGTACTTATCATCAATTGATTGACCTTTGGATAATATGTTGTTCGACTGCTTCATATTTATTAACCAACCAATACAGAATCATCACCACTTGGTCGTTCATCATTTGGCAATAAGTCAATTAGTGAAATGACAACTGGATGTAGTTCATCTACAGTTGGGTTCTCTCCAATAATCTGTAATCCTTGGTTTAAAAGTGTTCTTGCTCTACCGCTATCTTTCCAATGGAATGAGCCGAAATTCTCATTATGGCTTCTTATAAATCCTATTAGCTGATAAATGAATGTCAGTTTAATAAAGAAACCTTCAATTTCTTCTAATAGTACATTTCCAAGTTTAACATCTTTAGCTCTTATGACTTCATCTAATTGGGAACGGAACTGATTGACAACTTGCGTTGTTTTTTCATTGCCTAAGTCGTTATTTACTTTTTCTAGGCGATAAAACTCTTCTTTTAATGTCTCTTCCAATTTTGGCCACTCGGTGGTGTCGTTGAGTTCATCAATTGATTTTAATGACTTTCTCAAGTTGGTTAAAACTTCTTGTTTGCCGTCCACATCATTTTTGTTATTCTCAAATGACTTTTCAATTTTTTCTAATTCTGCTTCAATCTTTTGCAATTGACCATTGTCAGAATTACCATCTTCTTTCAATTCCGCAATACTTCCTTTTGCTTTTTTAATTTCATTTTCCAACCAAGATGTTTCGATTGTTGTTTTAGTGCTGTCAACTTCAATGTCGGTTGAATAATCCAAATATGGGAAGTAGGCTGTAACCGTTATTTTTTCTGACCTGTCAATATTTATTGTCAAATCAACATCACTGTTTTCGGGCAGTAATGAAGGTAAATCTGCACCACTTATTTTAATATCAGTAACGTGTTCATTGTAGATTGCTCTTGTTCCTTCGGACGCGTGTTCGCCTTCGTAAACAGGGATTTTTATGAAGTCGGAATCCATTCCTGGACGAATTTGTTTTTGGGTCTTCAATCCGTTTCTAGTACCGACTGCTGGTATAGATTGGTTCTTTTCTAAACCTTTGATTGTTTTGAATCGAACTTTGCCTGTAGTTTTATCTTTTAGCTCAATACCTACATTGTAGGGTAATGTTGCACTTCCAATTTTAGAACCTTGAATGACACTGAAACTGGATGGCTCACTTTCTAAAATATTTCCTTTGTCGTCAAATAGAACTACTTCAAAAACGTTGGTTTTTCCTTCATTGAGTTGAATTTCTACAACTTCCCCAATCGTGTTGATTTCAACTTTCCCGCTTGACCAAGCTTTGTCTCCTCTGGTAACTTCGGCAAATACCTTTTCAGGAATCTCTCCTTCTGTTTTGTCAGCTAAAATCTTGATAGGAACAAATTCTTCGGTTTCCACCGTTGATGATTCATTGGCTATTTCCAATTGAATCTTTGTTTTGTCTCTGGTTTGTTCTCTTACTTCTTCTGAAACATCTACGGTAGAAGCATACAAGGCAGCACCTTTTGAAACTACCGTCATTGGGTCGGCACTTGTATCAGGTTTACAGATTTGTTCTTCCAACATTTTTCTTAAAACTGGTGAAAACGTTGGACCACCGACAAGAATTAAAGAATCTAAAGAAGATCCTTTGAGATTATTTCTTTCTAATAAACTTAAACTAACATCAATTGCTTTTTGAAAAACTGGCGAAACAGCTTTGGCAATGTCATTTTGAGTTACGGTAATGTCTAATTCAAATTCTTCGCCTTCATCATCTTCTCCGGGAATATCTCCCAAATCAGACAAGATATTATGTGTGTCATTAAATGAGAGCTTGATTTTAGTTTCTTCTGCATAAAATTTCATTGCATTACGTAGAATTTGCTTTTTTGTATCATCCGCCAAAATGGAATCAATCACAAAGTTTTCTTGGATGTAGGGCAAGATAATTTCATCTACAATTGCGAAGTCCAAGTTTTTGCCACCAAGATAATTATCGCCTTCGGTGTCAATCACTTTCATTATCCCTTCTTCAACTTTCAATAAGGCAGCATCAAAAGTTCCTCCACCAAAATCAAATACCAACCAAAAACCGTCTTTTTTATTGGAATCTAATCCGTAAGCCATTGATGCGGCAACAGGTTCTTGTAACAATTCAATATGATTGAAGCCTGCTAATTTTGCGGCTTCTCTTGTTGCTTCTTTTTGGTTGTTTTTAAAAGCGGCTGGAACTGTTATAACAATAGAATTGACATTCTCGTCTTTTACAAAAGACTTCAACGTTTTCAAAACTTCTGCTGATAATTCTTCTGAAGTCAAGTCCTTTTCAAGATTAGAACTCGGATACTTTTTATCCGTTCCCATAGTTCTTTTGAATTCAATAAATGCGTTTGACTCAAAGCCGTCAGAACCCTTCATTGACTTCAATTTATCTCGCTTTAAAGCATTATAGGCACTATCTCCAACTTGAATAGCTTTCTTTTTGTTGATATAAACACAAGAAGGCATTGTATCTTTTAAAGTGTCCGTTTTTTTAATGGTTGCTTATCCATTTTCCATTCTTGAA
>CAZWXC010000513.1:0-2819 GCA_964637935.1 uncultured Flavobacteriales bacterium
GTTTGCACTTCCACTCACACCTTCAATAGTAATGCTGTTTGAAGTTGGGTTTGGATACAAGCTAAATGCAACACCATTTACTTCTTCAGTAGCCAAAGGCCATTCTGTATGGAAATAATTGTCAGCGCCTTGTTCAGTGTACGAATCGCCAGCGATGTTAACAATCACATTTCCTTTTGAATCTGTAATCACAAGACCTGTTCCTGACGAAGTTGACATTCCATCACCATCTGTATCGGTGATTACTACTTCAAAACATCCATTTGCTTCCCAAGGCAAGGTTTCAACAAACTGAGCTGTTGTTGCTGTTCCAGTAAGGTTGGCTAAAGAACCTGTGGTAACTTCTAAAACTTTAGGAGCACCTTTTTTCTTGATATAATAACCTACTTCAGAAGCGTATTTATCAGTAGTTAATGTCACTGTAAGTGTTGCACCACCTTCTGTTGGTCTAAATAAAGAAACGTTGTCAGCGTTATCCGTTGCATCTTCATCAGAAGCGCCATTTACTGAAGTAAAATCTACTTTAATTACATATTCATCAGCTAAGGCCACACCGCTCAAAACGATTGGTGTCATTTCAATAGTAGTTTTTTGAAGTGAATTCAATGTTCCTGTCCAAGTTCTAGTATCGATTACTTCACCGTTTAATGAAACATCATAAGTAGCGCTAGTAATTACATCGGCACCATTGTTTCTAAGATCGAAAGAAACATTTTCAGCCAAACTACCGCACGTAGAAGGAACCGCGATTTCCATGTTCTCAACGGTCAAATTCAAGTCATGATCAAGGCCAGTGTAGCTTATTGAAGCATAATCACCTGTATAAATGTATTGGTTGTTGTCTGCTATGAATGCCACTACTTCTAGGTCGCCCATTTGTAAATCAACGCCATTGATATCCGCAGGTAACGTATAAGTATATGTTCTGCTAATAAATGGTCCATCAGCTACCGTAATTTCATCACCCCATTGACCAGTAATCATGTGACGAAGCATGTGATTGTGTGTATAATCACCATTGGCATCAATCATTTCTGGGTAAAATGAACTTGCACCTGTTTGTGGTCCTTTCACTTCATTTTGAAGGATTGCAACATTGATGTTGTCCATCGTTCCTGTCGCATTCATGTCTGTGTAATAAGCTTCAACTAGCACAGTAACCAACTTGGTATTGATATCAATAGTTGCCGCTGCAGCAATGTTTACAGGAGAAGATTCTGCTTTTACCACATTTGCAGCGCTTACCCATGAACCGCGGCTCATAGCTGTTCCGCTTCCTTGTGTCCAACCAGAGCTTACAAAATTTTCTCTGTTGATGGTTCCTGCCGGATAACCCGCAATACCTGCTTGGTCATCAATTGGCTCACCATAAGGAGTTCTAAAATCTGGTTCGCCAGCTCCTGGCGTTGCATAGCCACCTGAGTGAATGTTAATCAACACTACTCTTCCCGGGTTTGCAGCTTTCAGTTCATTGGCCTTTTTGTGCCCATCAGGACAAAAAGTACAATGAATGCCCGTAAATTCTTCTAAAACAACGTTTCTGTTTTGTGATGATGTGCTCACAATAGTTTGTGCGTTCATCAATCCGAAACATGCCACGCCAAAAGCAGAAAGTATAATTCATCTCATATGGGTAGATATTTTTATTTCATCGAATATATCTAGAATATCCATTAAAAAAATACTTTCTAGATGTTTGTGTCGGTTCATATTGCATTCCCAAAACAGAAATGTGGGGATCAACGAAAATTTCGCGCATAAAAAAAGCCGCATCTAAGAGATGCGGCTTTCTAAAGAAGTTATACTGTGATTACTTTACAATTGAAAGTTTCTCAACAGCGATAGAACCATTGTTCTCAACATGCATAGTATAAACACCTGAAGTCAATGCAGATACATCAACTGTATTGTTTAATACTGTGTTTTGAAGAACGATACGTCCTTGAACATCATAAACAGTAATGTTTGAGTTACCAGTTACACCAGAAATGGTGATTACATTATTTGCTGGGTTAGGATAAACAGTAAGTGAGCTTGCACCAAGTTCTTCAGTACCAGCAGGAAATTCGCTGTGATGGTAAACATCAGTTGCTTTCGATCCATAAGAATCACCTGCAACGTTCAACACTTCAGTTCCTTTAGCATCAGTAATAACTAATCCAGAACCATCTGATCCTGTCCAGCTCATACCATCACCATAAGAGTCAGTCAACTCAACAGTGAAACAGTCATCAACTGACCATTCAATAGTTTCAGTTACAACACCTGTGGTGTTAGTAGCCAATTGAGTAAGTGAACCTTCAGCAATTTCGTAAACTATTGTTCCATCAGAACTCATAATCTTCAAGCCTACTTCTTCAGCATATCTATCGTGAGTTAAAGTAACTGTCAAATCAGATACTGCTTCATTAGTGTTCTCAGATAGAGCAACATCACTCATGTTGTCAGCAGTGTTTTCATCTGTTGTGCTATTAACACTAGTTGCGTTGATTTCAACTGTATAAGTTGAAGCTGGAGTAATTGAAGAAATATCAATTGCATCAACACTTACAGTAGTTTTCGTTAAAGAAGAAACTGAACCATTCCATGTTTTAGTACCAATTACAGTCCCATTTACTGAAATTTCATAATCAACAGTAGTAGTGGTCGCTGATCCATTGTTCTTTAATTGAAAGCTAATTCCTTCGATAGAAGTACCACAAACCTTATCGATTGAAGGAGTTACGTTAGAAACACCTACATCATTTGTAGCAGTGATTCCTGTGAAAGTGATCGGAGCATAGTCACCAGTCATGATGTATTGATTATCATCAGCGATG
>CAZWXC010000514.1:0-2805 GCA_964637935.1 uncultured Flavobacteriales bacterium
CTACTTGTTCTGAATTGATTAATGTGTTGAAATCATTTGTTGTTTCAACATCATGTGTAGCTCTTGCTTTTAAAAGTTTTTGCTCACTTAAATCGCTAATAAGCGTTACTCGTGAGAAGTTTTTATTATTAAAGTTCCTAACCAAGTTTGGACCCCAGTAACCGTAGCCAATCACTCCGATTTTTACCATTCTCAAATATTTGTTCTGATTCGGGCCAAAGGAAAGAAAAAAAACAAGGATATAGTGACGCAATAAAATTTAGTCTCTTATACTAAAATTTATTGAAATCGAGAAATCACATTGCTCGAGAACTAAGAATTAGTGTTATTTATGCTAGATAATTTAGAATAAACTGTGCCTAATGTTAAATTCTTAGCTATCGATCAACAACTCGGCTCATCAATGCAATTAGCAGCGAGTAAATTCACTTTCGAAATTTGAATCGTTCTTTCTATAAATGGGCTTAAAACTCGCTCAGATTCATACCTAAACTACCCTGAAAATATTGGTAAGGCCAAGTCATGAGATCACTAAGCAATGTATGCCTTCAAAAAGTGTCCTTTTTAAGATTATGCGAATTAAAACAGATGCAATACAACTCCGGAAGAAATAACAATGCGTCACGTTAACTTGCGAGGGGTAAAATGTCTAAACCGAATCGTTAATTGCTGACTTTCACACTTTCGTTTTCAGCAGTTTCAACACTTGATGGTTGTGTAACGATAGTCAGCGTTATTAGTAAAAGACTAGTAAACGGATTAAGTGATGCCGCCAACCAAGACTCGAAATTTGCAGAAAATAAGGCTGCGTAAAATACTGGAAGAGCATAAAAAAAATTTCCCGCAGAAACAACCATCGTTCTAACTAGTCCAATTAAAAAAAGGATGATACCAATTATTCCTGTATCAAGAGTAAGGGTAAGGTAAGAATTATGGGCATTACCCTGATGCCCCAACTGACTCAAATAGGTCATATAAGACTTATACAGGTATTCAGTGTAACCAAACCCACCACCTAAATAAAGTTTATTAGGAATTTGCTCCATTGCAAAATTCCATGCTATAAATCTTCCAGAACCTTCTTCAAGCGTGTCTGAACGCAGGTAATCTTCAAGGCCTAACGAGACTATAATAGTGGGGAGATTTGTTAAAATAAAATTGTAAGAAGCAATTAGCAGAGCAAAAATGATCAATGTTCCGAAATTAGTGAAGTACCTAAGTCTTGTAAATAACAAAAAAATAAGGATAGAAAAAAGAGCCGTTCTACTACCACACAGTAAAAGATTTGCAACAAACACAACAAAGAAAAAGAGCCAACTTAAGCGCTCCATTTTCTTCAGCTCTACGCTTTGCTGATAAAGAATAAAAACTAACATTGCCAGCACGGTTAATAAAGTTCCCATACCATTAGGGTTGCCCATTAAACCACGATATCTCCCTACTAGTGTGCCAGCCTCAGGGTTTATGAGCCACAATAATATACCTGCAAGTAAAAACAGTGCATAGCCTATGACCAAATCTTTACCAAAATAATCATTACTTGAGCGTGCTTTTTGAAAGAATAA
The DNA here is from genome assembly GCA_964637935.1 of uncultured Flavobacteriales bacterium. Classification (GTDB taxonomy): domain Bacteria; phylum Bacteroidota; class Bacteroidia; order Flavobacteriales_G; family Salibacteraceae; genus SHAN690. The sequence goes on from CAZWXC010000514.1 coordinate 1,566, forward strand.
TGGCATCACAAAAAATACGATACCATAGCTCAAAGATTTTTGGAAACTATTGAATATATCTACGGACCACAAGCTTGCCAGTAAAGCAAAGATTAAAAAAGGAAGAAAATACTTGAATACTCGATTATCAAAAGCGCTAAATTCCTTGTAGTTGGTGACAACATAGCCCAATAGTAGCACCACCATAACTATTTTGGCTGTGGCAGCAAAAGCTAATGGAAGAAGGTAGCTATCTGAGAAAAGAAGTGTAGCCACAAAGGCCAAAAAAATCGATGTGAAATCTCCTTGCCTAAGAATGAGTACAAAAGAAAACACAGACCACGCTAGCACCACAGCACTTGGTAAAATAAATCCTAATGCTGGCCAAGACAAAATGATCAAATAAAGATCGCGGTAATGCTTAAGATGCTCGGTTACGTACACTTGCCAAAAATATCAGTCTTTGATGCAAGTACGAATAGTTTCTACTAATCTTGGGGCTATTTGTTGCCAAGTCTTCTTTTTCACCAAGATTAGTGATGCTTTTTGATATTCATTAATCTGGTTGCGATCAGCCCTACAAACATCATTTAGGGCAGAAAAGATCAATTTCGAATCAGCTTTAGGAACTAAGTAACCGTTTAACTTATGTTGTACCAAAACGGAAGTAGCGCCTACATCTGTCGCCACAATCATTTGCCCGCGCGCCATGGCTTCTAGAATTACATTCGGCATTCCTTCTGAGATGCTGGTATTCAGTAAAACATCACAATGATCATAATGATTGCGCAAAACTGCTTGATCATACACCGCACCATGATAGATGCATTGAGAGCATTTAAGTTGATACGCCTCAGGAATCGGTCCTACAAAATGGCACTCCCAGTTCTGAAACTTTTTCTCCAACTTTTCTAGTGCCTGATGTAGCTCGGGCAAACCCTTTACACGGTCAAATCGCCCCACAAAAAGAAACTTAAGTTTTCCGGACCGAATCGGCAATTGGGGAGCGATCCATGCATCGTCAATTCCAGTTGGAACTTCTAAAACCGAAGTGTCCGAATTATCTCTTATTATATCTGTGATTTTTCCCCCATAACTAAAAACATAATCTGCCATCTGCATGATTTTTTTCACGGCAGGTCGAAGCAAATATTTTTGAAGTTCTAGCTTTAAGCTCGCTTGAGGCTGAAACATGTTCATGCCATGAAACTTAACGCTGATTGGGGTTTTTATTCCTAAGACTTCTCGCTTTGCAAGCAAG
>CAZWXC010000515.1:0-2803 GCA_964637935.1 uncultured Flavobacteriales bacterium
CTTTCGCGGAAATGACAACTAAAATGCTAGCAAGAACACACAAAACTGTTCTTCGAAATAAGAAACGACTGTCAAACAAAACGACTATCCTAAAGAATTAAGCATTTGTGTAATCGAAGCAATTCTTGATTCTGCGTCCGCCTTTTTCTTTTGTTCAGCTGCTACCACTTGCTCTGGCGCACCGGCCACAAACTTTTCATTGCCCAACTTTTTCATGATGCTGTTCAAGAAACCTTCTTGGTATTTAAGCTCTTCTTCTAACTTCGCCTTTTCAGCTGCCACATCAATCAAACCTTCCATTGGAATGGAAAATTCAAGTGTACCAACTATAAAAGAAGAAGATGGACCGTCAATAGATTCGTTATAAGCCAAATCTACGTTCGCCAACTTTTTCACAATGCTATCAAAAGAGGCATATTTTCCTGCATTGCCTTTTTGAGCCAACTTCAATTGTTCTCTTGGCGACAAGCCTTTCTGCGCTCTAAAAGCACGCACTTCAGAAATGATTGACTTCGCTTCTTCAAACGCTTCTAATTGAGCTTTATCAAAGGTTTCTGCTTGTGGCCAATGAGCCAAAATAGCGCAGTCTTCTTCGGTTCTTTCTGCCAAAGCATGATAAACTTCTTCGGTAATAAATGGCATCATCGGATGCAAAATCACCATCAATTTTTCAAAAGAAACCAGCGTTTGCTCGTACGTAGTTTTATCAATGCTATCGCCATAAGCAGGCTTAATCGCTTCTAGATACCAAGAACAGAATTCATCCCAAACCAATTTATAAATGCTCATTGCAGCATCGTTCAAACGGTATTTGGTGTACGATTCATCAATGGAAGCAATCTCGCTATTGATTTTATCATTCAACCAAGCAACCGCTTTAGCATTCACCTCACTTTGTGGTTTGTCTGCCACTTCCCAACCTTTGATCAAGCGAAGCGCATTCCAAATCTTATTGGTGAAATTTCGTCCTTGCTCACAAATAGAATCATCAAACGGAATATCGTTTCCGGCTGGAGCCGTCATCAACAAACCAAGACGCACACCATCAGCTCCGTATTTCTCAATCAACTCAATAGGATCTGGAGAATTACCCAAGCTTTTGCTCATTTTACGACCAAGTTTATCACGGATGATCCCAGTAAAATAAACATTACTAAACGGCTTTTTGCCTTCAAATTCATAACCCGCCATGATCATTCTGGCCACCCAGAAAAAGATAATATCTGGTCCTGTTACCAAGTCGTTGGTCGGATAGTAATAATCCAATTCTTTGCGATCGTAAAAGCCATCAAACACGCTGATTGGCCATAACCAAGAGCTAAACCAAGTATCCATTACATCTTCATCTTGATGCAAATCAGAAAGTTGTAAATCTTGTTTGCTGGCAGCGCGTGCTTTTTCTAGCGCTTCGGTTTCGCTTTTAGCCACGACAAATTGGTCTTCGCCAAAATACCAAGCCGGAATTCGGTGTCCCCACCAAAGTTGGCGGCTGATGCACCAATCTTTGATATTGGTCATCCAATGGCGATACGTGTTGTTGAATTTAGCTGGATGAAAAACGATTTCACCTTCTTCAACCGCTTTCAAAGCTGGCTCGGCAAGTGGAGCCATTTTCACAAACCATTGCAGCGAAAGTCGTGGCTCAATAACCGCGTTGGTGCGTTCGCTTCTCCCCATTTTGTTAGCATAATCTTCTGTTCGCACCAAGTTGCCAGACTCAGCTAGCATTGATTCAATTTTCTTGCGTGCTTCAAATCGATCTTCGCCAACCAACAATTGAGCTGCCTCGCTCAATGTTCCGTTTGCATTTAATATGTCAATTGATTCTAGGTTGTGTTTTTGACCTAAATCATAGTCATTCACATCATGCGCTGGAGTCACTTTTAAGCAACCAGTTCCAAATTCACGATCTACATATTCATCTGTAATAATCGGAATCTCACGATTGATCAAAGGCACAATGGCTTTTTTGCCATGCAAATGCGTATACCGCTCATCCTCTGGATGAATACAAATGGCGGTATCTCCTAAAATAGTTTCAGGTCGTGTAGTAGCAATTGTTACATATTCATCGCTTCCCACTATTTGATAACGAACGTGGAATAGTTTGCTTTGCTCTTCGGTATGAATTACTTCTTCGTCACTCACCGCAGTCAAGGCTTCCACATCCCAGTTTACCATTCTATAACCGCGATAAATCAAGCCTTTGTTATACAAATGGTTGAACGTATCAATTACGCTATCATAATATTTTTCGTCCATGGTAAAGCGCTCTCGATCCCAATCGCAACTTGCACCAAGTTTCTTTAACTGCTCTAGAATTACGCCACCATATTCTTCTTTCCATTCCCAAGCATGGGCAAGAAATTCATCGCGAGTCAAGTCGCTTTTCTTAATGCCTTTTTCGCGCAAGCGTCTTACAACTTTAGCTTCAGTGGCAATAGATGCGTGGTCCATTCCTGGAACCCAGCAAGCATTTTTACCTTCTAATCGAGCTTTTCTGATCAGAATATCTTGAATAGTGTTGTTGAGCATGTGACCCATGTGCAAAACGCCTGTAACGTTGGGTGGCGGAATGGTAATGGTAAATGGTTCCATGTCAGGATCTGGCTTTGAAGCGAAAAAACCTTGATTCATCCAGTGTTTATACCACTTATCTTCTACTTGCTTTGGGTCGTATTTTGTCGATAGCTCGCTCATCTTGCTTTTGCTGAAAATTAAAGGGTGCAAAGGTAAAATTGTTGATGGGAGAATTATTGGGTTTTTGAAGGTTGGTTTGGTGAAGAGCAGATTAGTGAAGAGT
>CAZWXC010000516.1:0-2802 GCA_964637935.1 uncultured Flavobacteriales bacterium
GCTCCAGCGCATGGGCTGTATTTAATTGATATTGGATATCCAGACGGATTATTAGAATGAGTACTAAAAAAGACAAATCAGTAAGCGGTAGCGCCTTCGATCTAAGCTTGTTTTTACGAGTGATGAAATACGTAAAGCCTTACAAAGCCATGTTCTTATTCACCGCTTTTATGGTGGTACTTTCGGCCTTATTAGCACCGTTGCGTCCGTTGCTCATTCAATACACGCTAGACAATTCGGTGATGATTCCCAATCTAGAAATGCTCACTTTTTTGACCATCGTCATCATCGGTTTATTGATTTTAGAATCGGTAGTTCAGTTTGTGCAAACCTATCTGGCCAATTGGTTGGGCCAAACTGTGATCAGAGATTTGCGCGTGGATGTTTACAACCAAATCACAAAATTCAAACTAAAATATTTTGACCAAACACCTATCGGAACGCTTGTAACGCGCGCAGTTTCTGACATTGAAACCATTGCCGATATTTTTGCAGAAGGTGTCTTGATCATTCTTGGCGAAATTTTAAAGTTGGCAGTTGTGATCATTGTGATGCTTGCTATAAACTGGAAACTAACACTCATTTGCATCATTCCAATTCCGATTCTGCTTTACGCAACTAATGTGTTTAAGAACTACATCAAGGTGGCTTTTCAAGATGTGAGAACAGAAGTTTCGAAGCTCAACGCTTTTGTGCAAGAACACATTACAGGCATGTTTATCGTACAAATTTTTAATCGCGAAAAGCAGGAGATGGACAAGTTTAAGGCGATTAACGCGCGTCATCGTGATGCACATATTCGTACTGTTTTTGCCAACTCTATTTTCTTTCCGGTGGTAGAAATTTTAAGCGCTGCATCCATCGCATTGCTTATTTGGTGGGGAAGCCGCGAAATGCTTGCCGGCAACGTTGAATATGGCCAACTACTCGCGTTCATTCTATTTATCTACATGCTTTTCAGACCAATTCGTCAATTGGCAGATCGTTTTAACACGCTGCAAATGGGAATGGTAGCCAGCGAGCGTGTTTTTAAAATTTTAGATACAAACGAGCGCATCGAAGGCACAGGGAAAAACATCACCCCTCCTATTCAAGGCGACATCAGTTTCAAGAATGTTTGGTTTGCTTACAACAACGAAGATTGGATTCTGCGAGATGTTTCTTTTGAGGTGAAACACGGACAGAAAATCGCGATTGTGGGCGCTACAGGCGCAGGAAAAACGAGCATCATCAATATTTTAAGTCGCTTTTACGAATACAATAAGGGCAGTATTACTATTGATGGAAAAGAACTTCGCGACTTTGAGCCAAACTATTTGAGCCGCCAAGTGGGCGTGGTTTTACAAGATGTTTTCCTCTTTTCTGATTCTATTTATAACAACATCACACTCAACAATCCTGAAATCAGCCTTGAATCGGTAACCGAAGCTGCGAAAAAAGTGGGCGCACATCGCTTTATCGATCGTTTGCCCGACTCTTACAATTTCAATGTAAAAGAGCGCGGTGGAATGCTTTCTGTTGGGCAACGCCAATTGCTGGCTTTTATTCGCGCTTACATTTACAATCCTTCTATTTTGGTGTTGGACGAAGCCACTTCTTCTGTAGATACCGAAACCGAAAACATGATTCAAGAAGCCATTGAGCAAATCACGAAAGGTCGCACCAGCATTATCATTGCGCACCGCTTGGCTACCGTGCAACACGCAGATGTAATCATGGTGATGGATAAAGGTGAAATCATTGAAATTGGTAGTCACCAAGAGCTATTGAGAAAAGATGGCGCCTACAAAAAACTCTACGATTTACAGTTTGTGTAAAGCAATATTGTTAGCTATAAGTGTTATTTTTTACACACTTATAGCCAATTATCAAGGCTAAATCTGGCTATAAGTATAAATTTTTGCGGACTTATAGCTGAGTATGAATACCAAACTTGGCTATAAATGGTATATTTGAGGCACTTATAGCCAAGTATATCCCATGAAATTAATCGGAAGAGAAACAGAAATTGGAATCCTAAACAAATGCATCAACTCAGAAAAATCAGAGTTTATAGCCGTTTACGGACGAAGACGCGTTGGCAAAACATTCCTCATTCGAACCCATTTCGGCAATACATTCCAATTTCAGCTCACCGGAATTGCAAACACCGATACCGAGCGTCAATTACTCAACTTCAATACCGCACTTGCTATTTACAAAAAACAGCAAGTTGAGCCGATTGCAAAAAATTGGTTTGAGGCTTTTCAACAATTGAGAACGTATTTAGAAGGACTAAAAACCAAGAAAAAAGTAATCTTCATTGACGAACTACCATGGTTAGATACTCCGAAATCTGACTTCGTTCAGTCGCTAGAACACTTTTGGAACAGTTGGGCCGCACACGAAAAAAACATAAAATTGATTGTATGCGGATCAGCAGCCAATTGGATGCTAAACAAGCTCATCAATGCCAAAGGCGGACTGCACAACCGCGTAACCGTGCGCATCAAGGTGAATCCGTTTACATTAAAAGAATGCAAGCAATTTTTAACCGCAAAAAGCATTGCTTGGAATGATTTCCAAATAGTAACCGCCTACATGGCGCTTGGCGGCATTCCCTATTATCTCGATTTCATAAACAAAGGTTGGAGAGCAAATCAAGCCATTGATGCGCTCTTTTTTGAAGAAAACGCAGCACTAAAAGACGAATTTCAAAATCTGTACGCCTCACTTTTCAGGAATGAAAAAAAGCATGTGGCAGCTGTGAAAGCGCTCAGCACCAAAAACAAAGGATTGACTAGAAGCGAACTCATCACTGTT
>CAZWXC010000517.1:0-2771 GCA_964637935.1 uncultured Flavobacteriales bacterium
CGTATTCGAATTTGAAAAAGAATATGAAAACCACCCTCTAAGTTTACCACTTGACTTTGAAATAGTAAGGATACCGCCCTTGTTTTCAGATGCAGATGTGTATGTTCTTTCTAAATCATAAAAGTAGTTGACGGTATTATTCAAGGTAGTTTCGTTGTGAAATTGGTTTTTAGATTGATGATAGAATCCCATCAGAGAGAATTGGATTTTTCTCAGCCTTTGTTGGTATTTTAATGCTACACCATCTATGGTGGTAGCTTGAATAGAAGTGCTTGGTGGAGCATATGTTAAATTTCTTACATACTGATTTGGACCTATCCGTATGTTTTCTCGAAAACGCTGTAATGCATTGTTTCCTGAGAAGTACTGGCCTGAAATCAGGACACTTTTTGTAAGCTCAAATTTTAAATCTAACCAAGGATTTAGTCTATGAGCTGAATTTAATGGACCAGATGTGCGTACAGTATCTATTTGATCGATAGGAATAGTGGAATTGTCAATTGTGTAATTAAGTGTCGGTGTAAGCAGGCTGTTGTGCCAATATTTCAATCCAAAGTCTAAACTGATGCGATTGTTAATTTCAAAAGCATCACCTACATAAACTGCATTCGAAATAGAATTACTCGGATATGAATCAAAATTAAAGCTGACGCTCTCTTCTTCGCTAATGGGGATGCTAATGTCAAGAGAACCACTAGGAATTTTTCTCAACTCCCCAGAAACTCCCGCTGTTACCTTATGCTTTGGTTTTACCAGCAGATTGAGTTCAGCATATGAGGTTAAAAAATGGATATTATTCTGATTTTTAATGGTACCACTAGTTTGCTGAATACGGTTAAGATTTTCAAAAGCGTGAGACACTCCGCTTTTTATCCAAAGTTTCTTCTTTTGGTATCGCCAATTGATTGATGAAAAAGAATAATATTCCTTGATAGTTGAATTTTTCTTTGAATTCTGAAAATTGTCTGTATTCGCTTTAGAGAAGTTGAAGTTGTGTGTAAAACTAAACTGATGGTTATTATTAGGCTGAAAGTTGAGTTTTATGAGCGACTCTGCACTTGGTGAAGTGGTTGCCAATGATTCAAAATATTGATTGGTCAACGTTGTTGGATTTGTATCGGGAGCACTTAGTTGTCTCAAATCATAGCTAACACCCAGTAACAAACTCCATTTTTTTGATAATGAAATCGCACTGCTGATCTGGGCTTGTGTGAAAGAAAGGCGTCCATTTATTTGGGTTGTGTCAACCTTGCTTAAATAATTAACTCTACTTGAAAGTCCTACACCATTTACAAGATAGTGCGGTGTTTGAAAGTAATCTACTTCCCAAGAATCAATGAGGTCATAAAACAATGTGAGTTTGTTTAATTTATATGTTGGTGCTTGATCAATAGTTTGCGCTCCGAACTTGCCATTGATACCTAAGCCTTTAAAATAATATTGATTAGCACGTGTTTCGTATTGTATTCCAGGTAAAATCAATAGGCGATCTTGAGTTCTATTCTCGCATGTGGTTGAGGGGCTCACCATATTCAGCGAGTTGTTTATTTGTTGGAGATTGCCTGTAAGTGTATCGCCATTTACAATCAGCTGCGCATTGAGTTGAATTGCGCAAACAAAAATTGCCCACACAAGCAGTAGTTTTTTGAAAAGCATAATCTTGAAGATGTAATAGTAATGGATGCTTTGAAGGTTGACTTATGCTAGATATCCTTCACCAAATAAGCGGTGAAATAATCTTTGATTCTGTCTTGGTTTGCGGCCGCGAAATGCTGAAACTGAGCCAACAGATCAAAGTGAAAACAGGTAACGAAAACGTAGCAGTCGAGGTAACCAGCTTCCTTCATTTTTCTTGCAACGTCAAGTGATGGATGATTGCTTTTGCTGAGCATTTGTTCCCAAGCATAGACTTCTGCATACATGGTTTCGTTTTCAGCATTGTTGGTGATAATGCCAATGTCATTCACATTTTTGTTCAATTCCTTTTTAGCTTCTAAATAATACTTCCAAGGACTATCATCGGCTAAGTTATCTGCGAAAGGATCATTTTTAATGAGGACATTGGATTTATAATTATTCGGAAAAACACCTCTCGGAATCCAATAAAAATCTGGTTTCAGATCATTGTAGCTTGCTGCTGCGAGAAGTTTTCCTCGCATGCCTAACTCTGGATATACGGCCATAGAAGCAATGGCCTGTTCTAAAGCTTCGTCATAACTTTCATTTTCTAAATAGGCATCAATCAAGTATTTCCGTGGCTCGATGAGCATTGGGAATTTCTCAATTGCATCCTTGAATTTTACCGCGGCTTCTACAAAGTTGCGCATCATGTAATAGGAATCACCTAAATAGAGTGAAGCCTTGTAAAATTGCGGTTCGTGGGCCAATGCTTTGGCATAAAGTGTGGCTGCGGTATTAAAGTTTTGCCTCTGAAATTGGTTTTCAGCTTGGTTGAAATAGTAACGTGCCGAATCGTTGATGTTCGTGTCTATTTCTAAATCTACTTCATAACTTCTGAGGTATACAGCGCTCATGTATGCTGTTTCAGATTTGAGTGTTGCTTTGCGAGCAGTGAGCAAAAACTCAACATAAGCCAAACTTTTTAAAGAAGCGCCACCAAGTAAATTCATCAATGTTTGAGCCAATGAGTCTGCTGAAGCATCTTTTATCTCTCCATCTTCACCTTTGACGGTAATGCTCATCGATTTTCCGAAAATATTCGCGTCAGGTGCGTTGTCATAATGGTAAAGCTTAATGCGAACTAATAAATC
>CAZWXC010000518.1:0-2771 GCA_964637935.1 uncultured Flavobacteriales bacterium
TATCGGGTTAATCAACCCAAATTTTCTATTAATTATCGCCATCAATCAGATCGCCTAGGCCTCCAAGAATGCTGCCTTCACCTTTTCTTCTACCGCCCATTTTTGGTGCAGAGCTGATGATTTTATCTGCTAATCTCGAAAATGGCAACGATTGAATCCACACTTTACCGGGCCCTGTAAGCGAAGCAAAGAACAAACCTTCGCCACCGAAAATGGTATTTCTGATGCCACCAACATATTGAATATCATAATCAACACCAGCAGTGAAGGCTACAATACAACCCGTATCTACCTTAAGTTTTTCGCCTGGCTTGAGGGTGCGCTCTATGATGGTTCCGCCTGCGTGCACAAAAGCCATTCCGTCACCTTCTACTTTTTGCATGATAAAACCTTCGCCACCAAAAAGTCCAACACCAATACGTTTTTGAAATTCAATACCGATAGAAGTGCCTTTGGCTGCGCATAAAAAAGCATCTTTTTGGCAAACGATTTTTCCACCAAGCATGCTTAAATCAAGCGGAATTACTTTTCCCGGATATGGAGCAGCAAAGGTTGCATGCTTCTTCCCTGCTCCACCATTGGTGTAGGCAGTCATAAACAAGCTTTCGCCAGTAAGCACGCGTTTTCCAGCAGAAAACATTTTACCTAAGAAACCCTGATCAGCAGCGCCATCGCCAAAAATAGTGGCCATGCTAATCTCGTTGTCCATGTACATTAAACTACCGGCCTCAGCAATGACTGTTTCTTGTGGATCTAATTCAATCTCCACACATTGCATTTCTTCACCGTGAATTTTATAGTCGATCTCGTGCGTGTTCATTTTGTTTTTTTTCGAAAGAATTAAAAAGCTCGATTTTGGCTCGAAGAATAATTACCAAAGTGGTTAAAATCTAGATGAACGGTCATTTCATCACGCGATATCAACACAGTATGTGCGGTTCTACCCCTTTTATCCCTCGAATGAATTAACAAGGTTTTGTTCAAGAAAAAACCCAGACCTTTGACACCAAACTATAATCAAAAGTTGAATTAGAGACTTTGAGTTAACCTGAGTCAAAACTAACTCACTTAAATTGATTTTCACCAAGCAACTAAACTAACCTCTATGAATTACACTATTAGAATCAAATTCATTCTTCCATTGGCATTCTTTCTAATGCTGGGCATGTCTTCTTGGGCGCAATTTACAGAAGGTTTCGCTGGTAACGCATGTACTTCACCTTGCACGAGTTTCTCATTTACCCAAAGTAGTGTACAATATAACGTTAGCATCAACGCAGGAGTAACAATGGAAGATGAAGGTTTTGGAGATGTATTAGTCGAATATACCTCTGCTAGTACTTCTACGGTTACAATTTCCAGAAATGACGGAAATGACTTTGGATTTACAGGAATTTATATCATTAATAGTCTCTCTGCTAGCTCAGTAGTTATTGTCACTGGTTATAAAAACGGGTCTATTCAGGGTGTATCCCAAAGTGTTACAACTGGCAGCACAGGAACTACATTGACTTTTAATCTATCGGTTGACGAGGTTCGAATCACAACATCCAATAGTAATACGTATGCTTTTGACAATTTTGGAGGTAACAATACGCCTCCTGCAAGTGCACCAACTATTTCGATAACTGCACAAACAAATTTATCCTGCAATGGAGACAACACTGGATCGATAACCGCAACAACGACACCAGGATCTCCGAATTACGATTATTCATGGTCAAATGGTGCATCTACCAGTAATACGAGCTCGGTAACTAATTCTATTTCTAGTTTAGCTGCAGGAACATACACTGTCACAGTTACTGACAACAATGGTTCTACGGCTACTGCATCAGCTACAATTACCGAACCAACCTCATTAACTGCTTCAGCTGCGGTCACTTCCACACTCGATTGTAATGGTGACAATAACGGTCAAGTCACCGCTTCAGCAACTGGTGGAACTACAGGATACACGTATTCTTGGAATACAGGCGGAACTTCAGCTTTGGAAACTGGCTTGCCAGCTGGAACTTACTCTGTTACTATTACAGATCAAAACGGGTGTACTGATTCGGCTTCGGTGACAATGACTCAACCAACAAACCTTGTGGCGTCTGCCTCTGTTACCTCTACACTTGATTGCAATGGTGACACAGATGGCCAAGTAACCGCTTCTGCTACAGGTGGAACTACCGGCTACACTTACGCTTGGAACACTGGTGGAACTACTGCACTCGAAACAGGTCTGGGCGCTGGAACTTATTCGGTAACCATCACGGATGCAAGCGGATGCACAGATTCGGCTTCAGTTACACTAAATCAGCCTACTGCACTTTTGGCTTCTGCTGCTGTTTCATCTTCACTTGACTGTAATGGCGATACGGATGGACAAGTAACTGCTTCTGCAACAGGTGGCACATCAAGCTATACTTACGCTTGGAACACAGGTGGAACCTCTGCTCTGGAAACCGGTCTTGGTGCTGGAACCTATTCGGTAACTGTCACTGATGCAAACGGTTGTACTGATTCGGCATCTGTAACACTGACACAGCCTACTGCACTAAATGCTTCTGCTGCTGTTTCATCAACCATCAATTGCAATGGTGATTGGGATGGTCAAGTAACTGCTTCTCCGAGTGGTGGAACTTCTCCTTATACATATGCCTGGAACACCGGTGGAACTTCTGCCTTGGAAAACAGTCTTGGCGCTGGAACTTATTCAGTAACTATCACTGATCAAAACGGATGTACCGATTCTGCTTCGGTTACCATGAATCAACCTACAA
>CAZWXC010000519.1:0-2758 GCA_964637935.1 uncultured Flavobacteriales bacterium
TTGCACTATTTGCTTGTGCAAACACCAGTGAGCCTGCATCTACAAATGATGCACAAGCAGCTAATAAAACTCTTTCTAATAACGCACAAATCGAAAAACAAGATGGCGAAGCTGTTGCCTATTTTGCTTCAGGCTGTTTTTGGTGTGTTGAAGAAGTGTTTGAATCAATCATTGGAGTGCGTGAAGTAATATCAGGATATGCAGGCGGCACCGAGGCCAACCCTACTTATGAGCAAGTGGGCGCAGGTCGTACTTCACATGCCGAAAGTGTCATGATTTTTTATGATCCCACGAAAGTCAGTTTCGAAACACTAGTGCAAGCATATTATGCCAGCCACGACCCTACAACACCTAACCGGCAAGGGCCAGACGCAGGAAAACAATACCGTTCCATCGCCTTTTACAGTAACGATGCCGAAAAAGAAATCATAACTAAAGCCATCGAAACACTTTCCAAAAGCGGTATATGGGATAGCCCAATTGTAACCGAAGTAAAGAAGATTGATAAATTTTGGCCTGCTGAAGATTATCATCAGGATTATGTAAAACACCATCCAGAAAATTCATATGTGAGAAATGTTTCTCTGCCTCGCTACGAAAAATTCAGAGAGAATTTCGACTCGAAATATTTGAAGAAATAGAAAACAAAAGCCGAAGCTAACCACTTCGGCTTTCGTTTTTAAATACTATTAAAATCGTGTCGCAATGGTTCCTAAACCATGTCTTATTCGCTCACGCAACTTATCATAAGAAACTGGCTTCGAGATAAAATCATTCATCCCCGCGTCCATACAATCGCGTTCATCCTCTTTCAAAGCATTGGCAGTAATTGCTATAATATGCGGTTTAGGATAAATTTCATCATCGGCAATAATAGCCCTTGTGGCTTCCAAACCGTTCATTTTCGGCATTTGAACATCCATTAACACAATATCAAAATGTTCTTTTTTAACTGCTGCATATGCCTCTTCACCATTGCTAACCATGGTAGGCTCTATGCCCATAGTCATCAGTATCTTACTAAGAATAAATTGATTCACCTGATTGTCTTCGGCCAATAAAATACGGGTTGACTCAAGCACGCTAGATTCATTCGGAATCGGAAGCATGTTTTTCTTTATTTCTCGTTGCGTGGCTACTTTTAATGGAATAGAGAAGTTAAACGTTGAACCTTGATTGATACTGCTTTCTATTCCAAACTCACCTTCCATAAGATCAACTAAACCTTTGCAAATGGCCAATCCTAGACCAACTCCAGTTGAATTTGTTGTACTAGATGCGTTTACTTGGTAAAACGGCTGTTGTATTTTATCAATCAAATCTTGCTTTATGCCGATACCCGTATCTATTACAGATGTGCGCAAGTAATCTTGCTCATTGCGTTTTATTACCTCAGATTTCAAGATGATCCCACCCTTATCAGTGTATTTTATTGAATTAGAAATCAAGTTGACAATGATTTGTCTAACACGCACTTCATCCAACTTCATAAACCGGGGCAAATCTTCAGAAAGCTCCATGTTGAAATCAAGCACCTTGTTCGATTCGCTGATTTTGAACCGCGCAAACTTAGCCATGTTGTCAAATAGCTCTATCACATCAACAGGTGCTTCAAACAACTCAACCTTAGAGGCTTCAACCTTAGAAAGATCGAGGATGTCGGAGATGATATTGAGTAAAACCGAACTACTTTCTTTCATCAATTTCACAAGCTCTTGTTGCTCAGTATTTAGCTCACTCTTTGCCAATAAATCGGAAGCACCGGTAATAGTATTAAGTGGTGTGCGCAATTCGTGACTCATCTGCGCTAAAAAATTTGATTTAGCCTGGGATGCATTTACGGCCACTTCCTTAGCTTCTTTCAGCATTATGTTTGATTTGTCCAGCACTTGTTGTGTCTTAACCAACTTGAGGCGGTCGCGCTCATATGCCAATCTGAATACTACAAGCAAGACACTTAACGTAAAAAAAGCCGCCACTATGGTCACAATCATGTCCAACTTCTTGTTTTCTATTGAATCGTACTCAAATACAAATTCTGGAAACATCAGTTCTAAGGATATAATAAGCGCCAAGTGAACCACAAGACCCATTACAAATACTATTTGATGTTTGGCTTCAAACAAAATAGAACCGATAAAAAACATCACGAAATAAAATGGATAGATAGAACCCATCATGCCACCATTGAGAAACCAAAGCGGAATCATACTTACATAACCAACACCAAAAAACCAAAGCTTTAACCTCAGCGTGATTTCTCGATTATATGAAAAATAGAAGATAGTGGCATAAATAGCAGACATCAATACCAGAATAATATTGAGTTCTGTAGGTAAGCCAAGCAGGTGATTAGCTACAATAATGGGTAAAAGTAGTACACTGACAATCAAGCTGATGATTCTCAGTAAACGATTCTCTACAGGCGAATCTTGATCACTAAAACCAAGATTATTTAGCAAACGCTTTAGCTTATTCAATGCGCTTCTTTTTTAGACTAATCAGAAACTCGAAAAGTAATTCATTTACGATTCGAATCATTTGAATTTGGGGTGGTTGACTAAAAACGATGTCATATACGCAAACTACCTATTAAGGTTTTCAACGTGCTCTTTAGGCAATTCGCTTAAATCGACTATATGGTAATATGCAGCAGCATTTTCGAGCATTTACAGGGCAAATTTGGTTCTATCAAAATGCACGGAAATGAGAACTCTAGTATTAACCTTAATTATTTGCCTTGGTCTTGGAAGTGTAA
>CAZWXC010000520.1:0-2757 GCA_964637935.1 uncultured Flavobacteriales bacterium
ACCTTTGTCGTAATGAATACATTGAAAATTGCCCGATCGTTTATTTTACCTGTGATCTACTTTGTGGTAGTGCCAGCCATTATTCACTATCGCTTTGAGATGTTGCTGTTTCAAAACCTTTTTTCCACCATTCTTGGATCGCTTTTTATCCTTACGGGAATTGGCTTTATCGCTTGGACCAACGTGCTGTTTGTATCGTTTGCCGATGGCACAATGTTGCAGCTTGACGCGCCTAAAAAGATGGTAGTATTAGGCCCATTTCGCTATGTGCGAAATCCAATTGCGATTGCTATGGTTACGATACTTTGGGGCGAAGCAATGCTCTTTGGCTCACTCTTTATTTTCGGTTGGTCTATCGTTTATTTCATTCTTATAAACGCCTATATTCTTTACAAAGAAGAACCCGAATTAGCGCAAAAATTTGGTGAAGCTTATCTGCGATATAAGCAGCTTGTGCCTCGATGGATTCCGCTGGACAAAGCCGTAGAATTTGATCCAGAAACCGAAAAACGCAGCAGATAAACCAACGCGTTTAGTTCAAATTCCACAACAGTGGCAATCCAAAATAACAGAGCAGTGTGATAACAACAATGGAGAATAAATTGAGCCAAATGCCCGATTTTACCATGTCATTCATTTCTACGAAACCTGTTCCATACACAATGGCATTTGGCGGAGTAGCAACCGGCAACATAAATGCGCACGAAGCCGCAAAAGTGGCGCTCACCATAAACAAATAAGGATGCACGCCCGCGGCCAAAGCCAACGCGGGCAATATGGGTAAAAGCATGGCCGTAGTTGCCATGTTTGAAGTGATTTCTGTCAAGAAATTAACCCCTGCAACCAGAATAAGTAGTAGCAAAAACACACTGCCAAATTCCACTTCTGTCAATAATTCACCAATCCAAAGCGCTAAGCCGGTAGATTCAAACGCAGCGGCCAAGGCCATGCCTCCACCAAAGAGCAGTAAAATACCCCAAGGTAAATGCACCGTGTCTTTCCATGTATAAATTCGCTCTTCATTCGCGCTGTTTTCTCCAGCAGGAATGGTGAAAAGTGCTAATCCGGCAACGACCGCGATAATAGAGTCATCTAAACCAGAAAGACCCGCTTTTTGAATGAACGAGCGGCAAATCCACGCAAGTGCAGTAAGCACAAAAACCAATAGCACCCGCTTTTCTTGCGCACCTAAGCGGCCCATTTTATGGAGTCGATCTGCGATTAATTCTTTGCTGCTGCCAACCACATTCACTTCGTATTTAAACGCAATACGCGTCAAATAATACCATGTAGAAAAGAGCAAAATCACCGAAATCGGAAGTCCAATTTTCATCCAATCCAAAAACGTGATTTCAACACCAAATACCTCTGCCACTACACCAGCAAAAATCAAGTTGGGCGGAGTTCCGATTAAAGTAGCCATGCCACCGATAGACGAGCTGTAAGCAATGCCGAGCATGAGCGCCTTACCAAACAAGCGACTTCCTTCTTTGTCTTCTGCTTGACCCTTGATTACTGCACTCGCAATGGGCATCATCATTACGGCTGTAGCTGTGTTAGAAATCCACATCGATAAAAAGGCCGTTGCGAGCATGAATCCCAATATAATTTGATGTCTATTGCTACCAACTGCTTTGATTATATGCAGTGCAATGCGTTCGTGAAGGTTCCATTTCTCCATGGCTCCTGCCAAAATAAACCCACCCAAAAACAGGTATATGAATTTGTGTGCGTAGGGCGCTGTAACTTCCGAAATACTGAGTTCAGCAAACAATGGAAAAAGGATAATGGGAAGCAGTGCTGTGGCTGCTGGTGGCAACACTTCGGTAACCCACCAAATGGCAATCCAAAGCGCACCAGCCAGCACAACCACCGCAGAATGCGACAAACCAGCAGGTTGAAAAAACAGGCTGCACAACAAAAAAATGAGTGGTCCAGCTAACAGTCCGATATGCTTTTTATCCATCAAACAGCTTTATAATGTTTAGTATAACAATGCTACCGCAGTGCTTGAAGTTGCATCAAAATCATGACCTGCATTAGCAATGGCTTTAAATTGCCAACGAAACGACACGCCATAATCCAGTGCAATTTGTCTTGAATTATTGTAGAAATAGTTTGCACGCTCTACGCGATTCAAACCTTGCTCATCAGCCTCTGCGGTATGTCTTAAAGCATAGCTGTTTGGGTCAGTGTCATTCGCTCCAACTATAACGGTGAGTCTCCTTTCGAAAAGCTCTTTTAAAACGGTTTCAGAAATAGGTGCAAAACCAAATCCATAAGGAAAATCAACTTCAAAATCGGGCATAATGTACCAGCCGGCAGAGGCGCTTATCACACGATTGACGCGAGCATCTGGCTTCAAGAAAAAGTAGCGGTGTGCCACTTGCGCTCCAGCAGAGTGGCCAAACACATCGTACATATTGGTTGCCAAATTGGTGCGGGTTTTAAAATCGTCAAAAATGGGTTCGATCACCGAAAAAGTCCATATTGACTCATCATTCAAAGTGGCTTCACTTGGGTTATCGCCATCCACGAAAATGTTGCCCATGTGGTATTTGTCGCTGCCAGGATAGTAAGTGCTCGAAAATTCGGGAACCACCAAAATGAAATCATTGCTTTCAGATAAATCGATCATCGCATCGCGGCTTTCCATCGCATCGCGACCATTGCCATGAAACACGATCAGCAGCGGACTCTCAGAATTTGCACCTTCGGGAATATGGTAAAAAACCACAATCGGTTTATCCGCTAAAG
>CAZWXC010000521.1:0-2744 GCA_964637935.1 uncultured Flavobacteriales bacterium
CTGAACCTCCCCATTTCGGGACCACGATAGTAATCCCTCTTTCTCCGCAGAAATGACATCCTTCGATTTTTAGTCAGTTTTTTTGTTTCTATGAAGACCACAAAAAAAACGCCTGATTCCAATGTTGAATCAGGCGTTTTTTTTCGCTTTCAAGAAGTCTTTACCTACTCAAAATCACGAACTCCGTTCGCCTATTCATGCCGCGACCTTCGGCAGTTTCGTTGGTTGCAGTGGGCTTTTGACTACCAAAACCTTCGTAGCTAATTCTATTTCCTGCAATGCCTTTGCTTTCTAGGTATTGCTTAACAGAAAAGGCCCGGTCGGTTGAAAGTGCAAGGTTAGCTTCAGGCTTACCTACATTATCTGTGTGGCCATGTATGGCAATCTTAATGCTTTTGTTTTCTGCTAAGTAGCTTACAAATTCATCTAAAATGATTTTTGATTTGGTTGAAATATCTGCAGAATTGGTTGCGTAGAAAATATCGTTGATTTTGTAGACACCGCCTGTTTTCACTTCTGCTACTTCAAAATCAAAGCTTTGGATGGTGCTTTTTGATTCGTCTTCATCAGACATTCTTACACCTTGCGATTCAGGTTTTGTTTCAATCAATTTAGACTGAAAAGCTATATTATCGGCTTTTACGTTCAGCACCACATTTTCATCTTCTTTTACACGAATTACAGCTGCATATCCGCCATCCGTCTCATCAACATTCACTTTGGTAATGTTTTTCGACTCCATGGTTTTAAGTTCGATGGTCGCGTTTTTAGGGGCGTTACCAGTTTCATCCTTCAAGTTTCCTTTTACAAAAACCACTTTTTCGGGTCGAGCTTCTTTGTAGAGTTCAAAATTGAAGATGTCAATGCTCATCGGATTTTTCGGGTCTTTTCCTGAATAAAAAACACGCCTTCCATCAGTGCTCACCACAAATGCTACTTCGTCTTGTTCTGTGTTGATAGGATAGCCGATATTCATTGGTTTTGACCAACTTCCATCATCATTTTGACGTGACAAAAACACATCGTAGCCGCCAAAACCTAGATGACCGTCACTCGCGAAATACAATGTTTTTGAATCGGAGTGCATGTAAGGCGTTTTGTCATTAAACTCTGTATTGATCACATCTCCAAGCGTTTTTGCGCCCGACCACGAGCCATCTTTGCGCTTTTCAGAATAGAAAATATCTAAGCCTTTTGAATTTTCTCTTGCCGTAGCAAAGTATAGGGTTTGACCATCTGATGAAATAGAAGGCTGTGCTTCCCAACCATCATTGGTATTGATGCTATCGCCCAGATTTTCAAGCTTTGACCAATGGTATTCGGTTTGTCCATTTTTTGGATTGTAGCCATAAACCAAATCTGAAGTATAAATATCACAATTTTTGTAGCCTTTTATGTTTGGCTTACAAATGGTGATGTAGAGATGCTTATTGTCAATGGTGATGCTAGATCCACCGTAATTCCAATCATTGTTTTCATTGAATGGAGAAGGCAACGGACGACCTTCTGAAAAACCTGTTGGACTTCGGTCTGACTCGATAAACTTTTGAATAAATGTTTCTGTGGTAGAAGTAAAAGAAGTTTGCTTTACTTCAGATTCGAGTTTGTATTGTCTAGTTACGAGCATGTGCTCATTGTCTGGCGTAATCAAAGGCAAAAACTCATCTAACTCTGTGCAAACGCCAACTACAGGTTGAGGATTAAAAGGAACAGGATTAGCATAGGCATCGGCAAAAAATTTGGCAAACTCGTAATCTAGTTTGATTTCTGCTTCCAGTTCATCGTCAAGCGGATCCATGTGACTGCCACTTATTTCGTAATACTTTTTATAATACTCAACGGCCTTAGCATATTCTTTTTTACCTAGAGCAATCGCTCCTAAAAAGTAATACGGGTCAAAGTGAAATTCTGGACAAATACGCACCGCTTCAGCAATTTCGTCCGAAGCCGTATTGAAACTGCTACCACGGCTAATGGCAGAACGAAGCAACTCTAAACCAAGCCAATAATGCGCCTCTGCACAATCAGGATCTTGTTCAACTGCTTTTCTTAAAGCCTCAATTCTATCTTCTTTTTCTGTTTTGCGATCTTTTCCTGCTTCTAGGAGTTTTTGCGCCTTTTTATCCTGCGAACCTTGGCATTCTTCTGGAGAAAGTATTTTAAAATGCCGCGCTGTAATTTTCTGAGCATTCGCGCTAAGCGCAAATCCAAGAGTGATGATGAATATTAAATAGATGTTTCGATTCATTCAGCGTCCGAATTTAAAAGACTAACGCTAAGCTTGAATGGCTTTTTGTCGTAAAAAATGATCGGCTATTGTTAATAACATCATTGCTTCAACGATAGGCACTGCTCTTGGCACCACACATGGATCATGTCTTCCTTTGCCCTTCACCAGGGTTTCATTACCTTCTTTATCAATGCTTTGTTGATCCATCATGATCGTTGCAACGGGCTTGAAGGTTACAGCACATTCAATGAGATTTCCGTTGCTAATGCCGCCTTGAATTCCGCCCGAATAATTCGTTTTTGTAGCGCCATCTTGCATGAAAATATCATTGTGTTCAGAGCCAAGCATTTTAGCAGCTTCTACTCCACTTCCAATTTCAAACGCTTTTACTGCATTGATGCTCATCATTGCCTTGGCCAAATCTGCGTGTAGTTTATCAAAAACTGGATCGCCAATACCAGCAGGAACACCGCTTGCTATGCATGTCACTTTGCCGCCAACCGTGTCTCCGGCC
>CAZWXC010000522.1:0-2743 GCA_964637935.1 uncultured Flavobacteriales bacterium
GATGGAGTAGTGCAAATTTATCTGGCACGGGTTCATCATACGCTTACTCCTGGTCTACAGGAGCAACTACTGATTCTATATTTAACCTAAATGCTGGCACATACTACGTAACCGCTACAGGCATTTGTGGAACCACTGCTGTAGACAGCATTACAATTACCGAACCTGCGGCCATTGCAGCAAATGAGACGCTAACAAACGCAACTTGTAATGGGCTTGCTGACGGGCAAATAGCTTTGAGCCCAAGTGGCGGCACAACACCATATACTTTTACTTGGAGCAACGGTTCTAACAACGACACAATACAAAACCTGAGTGCGGGAATATATTTACTTACTATAACCGACTCGGCCAACTGTGTTTACACAGATAGTTTTAACATCACCTATCTTTCATCCATTTCTGTAACGATCAATGAAGGTGACAGCATTGGATTTTGCGAGGGCGATTCTGTTGAACTTACAACAACAGCTGTTGCAGGAACAACATACCAATGGCAAGTGCTCTCTGATACTGGAGCGTGGAGTGTAGTAGGTTCATTCGGGTTCACCCCAGGAACAGCATCAGAAATGGATTTTGCTGAATATAATGGTGAGCTCTATGTTGCTTTTAATGATGGCGCAAATTCAAATAGAGTATCAGTAATGAAATTTGATGGCTCGGGTTGGGTACAAGTAGGCGCGGCAGGGTTTTCGTCAAATCAAGCCTTTTATATCAAATTAGATTTTGACAATAGCGGAACTCCATATGTTGGGTTTCAAAATGCAAGCGCCCAAACATCGGTTATGAAATATAGTGGTGGCAGCTGGCAAGCTGTTGGAACAGCTAGCTTTGGAGGCCCACGTACAGAGTTTACACTCGTAAATGATACACCTTATGTAGCTTTTAGAGATTTCAATTTAAGCCTAGGCGGAAGAATTTCTGCGATGAAGTACGATGGTTCTGCTTGGGTATATGTAGGTACACCTGGTCTATCAGATGGAGTTGGTCAAAACATTGATTTCGGATACAACGGAACCAACTTATACATTGCATATGGCGATAACGCTTATGCATCAAAAGCTGTTGTAAAGGTTTTTGATGGTACAGATTGGAATCCCACAGGAAGTCCCGGAATTGGCTTCAATCAAACGTTTGGAAACTTTATAGACTTTTATAACAATGAGCCTATCTTATGTTATAATGGTAGCGGTTCAAGTTTTTTAAATTATCGATTTAATGGCAGTTTTTGGACAACAAGCGGCAGTTTAGGAAATATCCAAGCAAGCAGCTCACCTGGTTCATTAGATTTTGAAGTAATTGGAAGCCAAGCTTATGCAACGTATTATGATTTCGGCTATAGCCAAAAAGCGGTTTTTCAACGACACAACGGAACAGAATGGAAAGTATTAGGTCCTTTAGGATTTTCACCTGGTACAGCAAACAACACCAAGTTAGCCGTTGTGGCAGGTAAGCCATATGTAGCTTTTATAGACAACGCAAATGGCAATAAGCTCTCTGTAATGGGTTATGAACCTACAATAGACGTTATTAGCACAAACTCTTCTACTTATGCTTCAATTGCTCAAACCTATGTTTTAAAAGCTACTGATATTAGTGGCTGCATTGCTTATGACACCATTGTGGTAGATCAACACCCAACTTTAACAAGCAATGTTTCGGTAAACAACAATGTGTCTTGTAATGGCGGTGCCGATGGAGCTGCAACAGTCAATGTAACCAATGGGGCAACGCCTTATACTTATCAATGGAGTACTGGTGTTACTGCCGCCAGCGATACAAGTTTAGCAGCTGGCAGCCATTATGTAACTATAACAGATTCTAACTCTTGCAGTATTGTTGACAGTGTAGTAATTACCCAACCAGATTCAATTTCTATTTCTGCTCAAATTACAGGTTTGGTTTGCGAGACAGACACTACTGGTTCTATTGTAGTGTCTGCTACAGGTGGCACTTCAAATTCAGGATATGCTATTGACACCACCACTTCCAATTTCAACCCAGAAACCATAACTGGTACTTCTGTAACACTAGGTGACGATGAAGTTTCATTACCAATTCCACTTGGATTCAGCTTTGATTTTTATGGCAACAACTACAGCCAAGCCTATATTAGCTCAAATGGATTTGTACAATTCACAACCACTGGAAACAGCGGTTGCTGTAGTGGTCAAAATCTTCCAGATGCTAATGACCCTAACAACTTAATCGCTTTTGCATGGCAAGATTTAGACCCAAGTTCGGGAGGTAAAATAGAATATGAAACCATTGGTACTGCGCCAAACAGAAGATGGGTAATGGCCTTTGACACGATTCCATTATGTTGCAGTGCTAGCGAACCAAGAGTTAGTGCTCAAGTCATTCTAAATGAAAGTTCAAATTGTATTGAAATACATTCATCAAGCATTAATGGTATGACCGATGGTACCATGGGAGTTGAAAACATTGATGGAACCTTAGCCTCTGTTTACCCAGGAAGAAATAATGCTACCTGGACTGCCAACAACGATTATATTTCATTTTGCCCTACCTCACCATACACCTACAACTGGTCTAACTCGGCTACAACAGATACTATAACAGGACTTTCTTTAGGAACCTATACGGTAACTGTAACCGATGAAAACGGCTGTTCAGATACCGCCTCGTTTGCCGTAACTGCTGCAGACACTATTGCTCCAACAACTATTGCAATCGACACTACTATTTACTTGAGTGGAGCAGGCACAGCTTCGGTAACAGC
>CAZWXC010000523.1:0-2742 GCA_964637935.1 uncultured Flavobacteriales bacterium
CTTTTTCTTTACAAACATTCATTTGTATCTACCACATTATTTTAAAACAGAAGCGGCATTTCCATTTGTAGATTCATTTGTGATGGTGTTGAGCATTATTGCAACTGTTTTACTTGCTCAAAAGAAAATTGAAACTTGGTATTTATGGATTGTAGTTGATATGGTTTGTGTATTCTTATTTTATAAGAAAGGTATTGCCTTTTTAGCATTAGAATATTTTGTCTTTCTCGGATTAGCAACTTATGGATTGTTGAATTGGAAAAAACAATTGAATCATGGTTAAGGCTTTTGTGTTTGGAAAATTTTTACCTTTTCATAAAGGACACGAAGCAATGATAAATTTTGCTTTGAAGAAGTGTGATTTTCTGACGGTTTTAGTTTGTTGTAGCGACAAAGAAAACATTACTGCAAATACACGGCTCAAATGGATTGAAAAAACACTTGAAAACCAAGATGAAATTGAAATAAAAAGTTTTCATTATTTAGAAAGCGAATTACCCAACACTTCCGACTCTTCGAAAGAAGTTTCAAAAGTTTGGTCAGCGAAATTCAAAAAATTATTTCCCGATTATGACTTTGTAATTACCTCTGAAGAATACGGTAATTATGTCGCTTCTTTTATGGGTATAAAACATATTGCATTCGATATCCCAAAGCAATTATTCCCTGTTTCCGCAACTGCCGTCCGTAACGACATTTTTGCAAATTGGAAATTTTTGCCTGATAGCGTCAAACCCGACTTTGCAATTAAAGTAGTGGTACTTGGCACAGAAAGCACAGGGAAAACAACCTTGACAGAACGTCTTGTCAAATATTTTAAATGCAGTTCAGTAAAAGAAGCAGGCAGAGATTTAATTGCCAATTCCAACTCATTTGAGTTTGACGACTTACATCTTGTTGCTTCCGAACACGCCAAACGGATTGACAAAGCCGTTTTAGGACAAAGTCCGCTTATCATCATTGACACAGACATACATTTAACAAAATCTTATGCCAACTTCACGTTTAACAAAACACTTGAAGTAGAAAGCAATATCTATAATTCCAACAAAGCTGACTTATATCTGTATCTCAACAATGACGTAGAATATATGCAGGACGGAACTCGGTTAAGCGAAAACGACAGGAATTTGTTAGATAGTTCACACAGACAGATTTTGCAACAACATAACATTGATATTACAGAAATCGCAGGCGATTGGGAGCAGCGATTTGAAAAAGCAATAACGATATTAAAACAAAAATTGGAATATAATGGAAAAAGCACAGGACATAATCAAGTAGACAGCCGTGAGTCAAAAGCCCATGGTGCGCTTCTCACACCACCCAGTCCTTCGGCAGGTACTGGGCGGTTAATTAAATAATGGAGTTTTGGGTTAAGATGCACAAAACATAACACCGCGAAGCTTACAACATAGTCACTTGCTATTCAAATGCCATAATCTCTAAATGCTCATAACTTAAATCTAACATCTAAAATCCAAAATCAAATGCTCAATTCCATTGCTCCAAAACTGCCGATGCGGAATAAGACGATTACCCGGGATTATTATGTAAACCAACTTGGTTTTCAAGATATTGGCTCAGCCGACTTTGACGGATATTTAATCCTAGCAAAAGACAATATTGAGCTGCAATTTTTTGAGTTTAAGGATTTGAATCCAAAAGAAAACTACGGTCAAGTTTATATCAGAACAGAAGAGATTGAATCTGTTTATGAAGCTTTCAAAGCAGCAGGAGTTGCCATCCATCCTAACGGACCACTTCAAGCAAAGCCTTGGGGACAAATAGAGTTTTCGCTGCTCGATCCTGATCATAACTTGCTTACGTTTGGTCAATCAATCTAACCAACAAACCACCCACTATGAGTTATTGCACCTTTGTTGCTACCGCACCCGATTCTGATAGAAAAGCATTACACAAAAAATACCACGATCATTTTTACGGTTTTCCCATTCATGACGACAATGAGCTCTTTGGCCGACTGATCATGGAGATAAATCAAGCGGGTTTGAGTTGGGAAACCATCCTGAAAAAGGAAGATTCTTTCAGAAAAGCGTATGGTCAATTTAACATCGAAAAAGTAGCCGCATATAACGAAGCCGACCGCGAACGCTTACTAAACGATGCCGGCATTATTCGCAATAAACTCAAGGTTAATGCTGCTATCGTGAACGCCCAAGCTATTTTAGAATTGAAAACTGAGTTTGGATCGTTTAAACATTGGCTAGACCATCATCACCCAAAAACAAAGGAAGAATGGGTGAAACTTTTCAAGAAAACGTTCAAGTTTACTGGTGGCGAAATTGTCAATGAATTTTTGATGAGCACAGGATATTTGCCTGGAGCGCATGATGGCGACTGTCCTATTCATAAAGAGATTTTGAAAAGTGAGCCGAGGTGGAAATCTCATGGAATTCAAGAAAAATAGTGCAGGATGAAGGCTTTGAAGATCATGTCATCACAGGTAAGCTCAAGGCCAAAATAAACGCAGTAGATTTGCGGCATTAATTAGGAGTCTGCAAAAGGGCCAAAGGAAGAATAGATTTCATGACAAATAATGATGTATTAAAACGTGTCCGTTACTTGCTAAAGTTGAACAATAACAAGGTTGCTGCTTTGTTTAAATTGGCTAATCATAGAGTTTCTCCCAACCAAATAAATGCTTGGCTAAGTAAAGAAGACGATCCATTATTTGCGGAAATTACAGACCGAGAACTGGCTATTTTCTTGAATGGTTTG
>CAZWXC010000524.1:0-2740 GCA_964637935.1 uncultured Flavobacteriales bacterium
TATCACCATAAATAACCAGCTGATTGCTTGGTATTTTAAGCTTGAATTCAGTGCTTTTTGATCTTGTTGCATTGCTGGCCATATTCCTTGTGGTTTTACGGTTGTAATGAACATACGCAAATGAGCTTCACTTGGACTTGCGGTGGCAAAAGTGGTGATTATCCAAACAATGGTTGTGAAGCCGACCGTAAAAAAGAATGGGCCATTTTGATTTACGAAATGTTCGCCCATGGCATCGTTTAAATAGAAATAGCAAAATGCATAGGCACCTAACGGAGCCACGGTAGCCGAAATTTCGCTCCATGCGTTAATTCTATACCAATACCAACGCAAAATCAAAACCAAACCCAAGCCAGCTCCACAATTCATTAAAAACTCCCAAACACCCGAAATACTGGTAACAAAAGGCGTAACAATGGCGCCAACAATCATCACAATAACAGATGTAACTCGGCTCCACATTACCAATTTTGCTTCGTCAAAGTTTTGGTTCAATGGTTTGATTAAATCATTCACCAAATAGCTAGCACCCCAATTCACTTGCGTGGAAATAGTGCTCAAGTAGGCTGCGATAAACGCTACAAGCAACAATCCTCTTAGTCCGTTTGGTAAGAAATCCTTCATCGCAAACACAAATCCCATTCTTGGATTGTAATGATAATTGATCACTTGTAATTCGCGTTCGCTGCCAAACTGCGCGTTCTGATCCATGAATGCTGTGCTGGTGCTCACGCCATTTGCTTGCGCTGCGATTAAAGCATCTTTTAATTCAGGATGAGAATCGGTGCCAGAATAAAGCATGATGGCACACAAGCCAACAATGATCCATGGCCATGGGCGCACACAATAATGACCAACTTGAAATAAGAGCGTTGCCCAAACGGCATCTTTTTCACTTCGCGTACTCATCATGCGCTGTGCTATGTATCCACCGCCACCTGGTTCGGCTCCTGGATACCAGCTGCTCCACCATTGCACGCCTACAAATGCCAAAAAGGCTCCGATGGTCAATCCAAAACCTTGAAGTAAATCATTACCACTTGGTTGGCTTATACTTGGCACAAATGCTAAAGCGCCATCAGGTAGATGATTTTTCAAATTTTCTATGCCGCCAACTTCATCACTATTAATGGTGATTATGGCTAGAATAATACAGCCTACCATGGCAATCACAAACTGAACCGTATCGTTTATTGCAACGCCTTTTAAACCTGAAAGTGTGGCATATATAACCGCCAATACCATCAACCCAAAAGTGACAAACATGGCTTCGGTTGTGCTAACGTCAAAGAAAATTTCAATGAGCGTTATCATGGCCAAGTTTACCCAAGCAATAATGATTGCATTGATAAACAAGCCGAGGTAAACCGATTTGAACAAGCGCAAATAGTGCGCGGGTTTGCCTTCATATCTTAAAGTGATAAATTCTAATTCCGTAAGCACGCCAGCTCTTCGCCAAAGCGAAGCAAAAAACATCGTGGTAAGTGCTCCGCCAAATATGAAAGACCACCACAACCAGTTTTTGGCAATTCCTCCTTGAGAGACTAACTCGCTTACAGCTAGCGGAGTATCGGCAGCAAACGTAGTAGCAACCATGCTGATTCCTGCAATGTACCAAGGCAAGTTTCGGCCACCTAAGAAAAAGTCGGAGATGCTTTTACCTGCATTTTGGCGGTAATAAAGCCCAATGCCCAAAGACAAAAGCAAAAAAGAAACAATTATGATCCAATCAATAGTTGCTAGCATCGCAAATAGGTCGTTCATACAAGGGTAGTATGATTTTTAATGAGGATGTTCTGTTTGGCATCAGAGTTTTTAACATCCAACTTCTAGCATTGAGGGGCACATTACATTCGCACTCTTGTCTCGCGAATATTACATAGAAGTCATTCTGCCGCTCGCAGTGCGCAGCACCTTTACCTATCAAGTTCCAGATCATTTGCTCGAAGAATTGATTGTGGGTAAAAGGGTAGTGGTTCCATTTGGTCCAAGACGCTTTTATGCTGGTTTGATCTACAAATTAGATGTGCAGCCGCCCAAAGGATTTAAGCAGAAATCGATTGCTTATGTAATGGATGACGAACCTGTGATAACACTCATGCAACTTACTTTTTGGGAGTGGATGTCGCGTTATTATATGTCGGGCTTGGGATCGATCATGCATGCTGCTTTGCCAAATGCGCTTAAAATTAGCAGCCAAACCACGGTGGCTTTAGTGCAAGATTTGGAAGAAATGCCTGATTTGAGCGAAGACGAACGCATGCTTTACAATCAAATGAATGATGGTAAAGACCATGAAGTTACCGAGCTTGAAAAATTGAGTTCGAAAACTGCCATTCAGCGTGCGCTAGATGGTTTGATTAAGAAAGGGGTGGCCGTTTTGAGCGAAGAACTCAAGGAATTGGCAAAGCCTAGAACCATTGAATATGTGCAGCTTTCTGAGACGTATGACAATCAAGAGCTGCTTTCAGAATTGATGAACGCCCTGAGCAATGCACCAAAACAAATGGAATTGCTCATGCGCTTTGTAGAAATGAGTGGCTATTTTCAAGGTGAAACCTCAGCCGTTCATAAAAAGCAATTGCTGGAAAAAGCAAAAGCTTCTACCGCCATTTTAAATGGATTGATTCAAAAAGGAGTTTTTGAGTTAAAAGTGGAATTAGAAGGTTGGGATAGCAAAGCCGAATTGGCACCTGATATTAAGCTAAACGAAGTGCAAACTCAAAGTTTAGCAGAAATA
>CAZWXC010000525.1:0-2739 GCA_964637935.1 uncultured Flavobacteriales bacterium
AGAATAGAAGGTCATACTATTTCATATAGTACACTCAATGAGCAATGTGAACTTGGTTATGACTTCTCCCTTGACTACCACCGAAAAATGATTGGTGAAGATTTAGGAGAACTAAGTGAATACGAGCATAAAGCAGGACGTCCTTTGCTTAGTGCACTAGTTGTGCATAAAGGCAGCAATTATGAAGGTGATGGATTCTACCGACTCTGCGAAAACTTAGGCTTTGGTGATGCTGAAAGCCTAAAACGAAACCGAAAAACCTTTGACGCAGAACGAAAGCAAGAGTGTTATGACTTTTGGAGTGATGAGGAGAATTACAAGAAATTTAAAAACATATAAGCATGCATGTATCAAAAATTCTAATTGAGAACTTCAAGTGTATACGCAAGCTTGAAATCTATCCAAATGAAAATTTTAATGTCATAATTGGTGAAAATAGTCAAGGAAAGACAACCATTTTCGAGGCGCTTCAGTTGTGGTATCGTTGTTATCATCTTTACATTCAAAGAAATAAGAGAGATTTCTACACAGGCGACAATCTTTATATGGCATATAAGGATCTGAATTTTCTCAGATTAAAGGACGATGTGGATCTGTTTAAGCAAAGACCTAATGAATGCAGTATTGGATTAACGCTGATGAAGGATGGAAATGAATATCCGTTAATATTCAAAATAACACGCCCACAGGTAATAGCCAATGCATACTTTAGAATTCAAAAGAGACGTGTTCAACCCTTTCGAGCATTTGCTGAAAAAATGCAAAATACTGGGACAAGGCTTGATTCTGCAATTTATCTCTACCAGACAAATCCAATTTCTAGTGTTTTATCTGAAGAGCCTTTCATGAATCTTGGTCAGGTATCAAAAAAGATGATGCGAGGAAAGTCCCAAGAAGTACTAAGGAATAAAATTCGGAATCATTCGAATTCATCAATTCTAAATGAACAGGTGAGCTTTGTATTGGAAAAGCCAATTGAATTTATAGTCGCTAATCAAGAGTATTCGCATATTGATGAGTATATCAATATTCGTATAAACCGAGCAGGTCGCGGAGGTGAGCTTTATATGCAAGGTAGTGGACTTCTACAAGTCACTGAAATCTTTGCTACACTGAATTATCTGGATGCGGAGTTGAATATTTTATTGATTGACGAACCAGATAGTCATATTCATTCCGCATTACAGAAAAGGCTCATATCTAAAATCAAAGATCTTTCGGGGAATCAAACATTCATTATT
This sequence comes from uncultured Flavobacteriales bacterium, assembly GCA_964637935.1. GTDB lineage: Bacteria > Bacteroidota > Bacteroidia > Flavobacteriales_G > Salibacteraceae > SHAN690. The sequence continues at coordinate 1,242 of CAZWXC010000525.1, forward strand.
TCTCATAACGACTTATTTGTTTCTGAAGTAGGTGATGGAGAACTATACTATCTTAATAAAGATTCGAAGACAAGAGGTGAGCTTAAACCTTTAGAAGACTTCGATTTAATTAAACGTGATTTTGGAAATCCAATCATAGCTCTGGAAAAATTGAATCATTCTGAAAATATTGTTTTCGTAGAGGGAAAAGATGATAAAGTCAATATTGAAAATTTGAAATCAAAGTATTTAGAAGCTGGATATATTTCTGATGCTAGTCTTCCTAAAACCTGTCAATTTTTTCATATACGTGGTAAGGATAATGTTCTTTTTAAAATAGAGAGTAGCAAACGCACATTGGAACAACTTTTTAGAGATAAAACCTACGTTATCATAACGGACAAGGATTTCGCAAGCCTATCTTCAAGTAGTGAGTTGAATGAATTGATAAGAAGAAAAGCTGGAGAAGGTTCGATTGCCTTTTGTCATGATGGATACTGTATGGAATCAACATTGTTTTCGGATATCAATGCTCTTTTTGCGTATTTAAAATTCAAAACTCCTATTGATGCAGCCGCGATTCAATTATGGTGCAACAGCTATTTTGAAACTCTGAAGTCAAACTTGCAAAATGTTTCAAGTACCGAATACCAGTCTTTAAATGACAAATTCGATAGCCAAAAACGAAATAGACGAGAGCTGCAAAATATTGACTTCTCGAGTGTTGTAAGGGATGCGACAACATCCATAAGTGATCTAAAGTTTATAATGAATAAAGGTCATATTATAAACTTTATTGAGGCATTTGAGAATCAATTTGGTGTTTCAATAGTGACAAGAACTGGAGATGATTCAGCCGAGTATTTCTGTAGTCAATTTTTTAGTGACTATGTGGATTCAATTCCGACACATCGCATTCTTTATGATGCCCACAAAAACTTACTGAACTCAGTTTACAATTTATCGATTACTTAATGCCACAAAATTGGAAAACATATAAGCTCACTGATATTGCGATGATTGTCATGGGGCAATCACCGAAAGGCGAGACTACCAATGAAGTTGGTGATGGTTTGCCATTGCTAAACGGACCTACTGAGTTTGGATATTCATATCCAATCCCTACTCAATTCACAACTGACCCGAGAAAGGTTTCAGAAGTTGGTGACTTACTTTTTTGTGTTCGTGGATCAACCACAGGGAGAATGAATTATTCGAATCAAGCATATGCGATTGGTAGAGGTATTGGGGCTTTTCGTGGAATCAATGGATATCCCACAAGGTTTGTGAAATATGTCATTGACTTTTATTTAGATAGAATGCTTTCTCTATGTACTGGATCAACATTCCCGAATCTTAGCCGAACTGATTTAGAGAGTTTTCCTATCGAAATTTGTGATCAAGACGAAGCTCAATCCATCGCCCGCATCCTCTCCGCCTTAGACGACAAAATAGAACTCAACCTCGCCATGAACCGCACCCTCGAAGACATGGCCATGGCACTCTACACACACTGGTT
>CAZWXC010000526.1:0-2736 GCA_964637935.1 uncultured Flavobacteriales bacterium
TTTCATCGCAGGCAGCCATGTATTGTCCTGGTCTGAAGCCGAGTTTTCCAACTTCTAAATCTGGATAAACGTGCTGCCCAAAAATGCCTGTTGGCGAAGGATTTTTGAGTGCGCCTTCAGCAATCATGATTGATGCTCCGCCAGGTAATTTTTCTTCTCCTGGTTGAAATAATAATTTGATGGTTCCAGAAAAATGGGCACGCAAATCATGCAGAATAAATGCAGTTCCGAGTAAGGATGACGTATGCACATCGTGCCCGCAAGCGTGCATTACTCCGCTATTTTCAGATTTATATTCGATTACATTTTCTTCGGTAATCGGCAATGCGTCCATGTCGCCACGCAGCGCAATTACCTTTTCAGAAACACTCTTTTCACCTTTGATCAAAGCTACAAGGCCAGTATTGGCAATGGACGCCACTTCAATGCCTTTCGCGCTAAGCTGTTCTTTTACAAACGCTTGTGTTTTAAACTCTTCGAACGAAAGTTCTGGATGCTGATGCAAATGTCTGCGCAAACGCAGCACTTCATCAAAATACTCCAACGATTTTTGTTTGATTAAGTCAATCATTATGCTGCGGCACTTTTAGTAAAAAAGATCAGTTTTATGGCCATGGCAAGCATTGCAATTCCGAAAACGCGTCTCAAAACGGCTTCGCTCAATCCCAATGATATTTTAGAACCAAAGTAACCGCCAATCATAAAACCCAATGCTATGATGACCGCCCATTTCGGCTCGATGTGTCCTGCTTTATAATAATTGAATGCTGCTACTGCTGCTACTGGAATGACCAACACCGCCAAGCTATTGCCTTGAGCCGAATACTGGCTTACACCCATAAAAAAGACGAGTGCTGGCACCATTACCATGCCGCCACCTATACCAAACATTCCGCTAAAAACTCCGGCTGCCAAGCCTATCGAAGCTAAAATAAGTACTTCGTTTATCGTCATTTCTTCTCACGTTTTACGGGTCAAAAGTATGCATTGAAGCACGGTTTGCTGCATAGAATCACGGCTAATTTGTGCAAAGCGAAAGGAAGGTTTTCGTGCGTTTTTTGATTAGAAATCAAATCCAACAGAAAGATGTCCTCTTGGTGTGATGAATTTGCCATTTTCGATGCCATAAGCATAATCGAATCTCACAAAGTAGCCCCAAATTTTAGTGCGTAAACCCCAACCTAGGCTACCGAGAATAGGATCGTTTTGATTTTTATAACGCACCGTTGCAGAACCATTGGTTACTACAATCGTGTTAAATGCGTTTTCGTCTGAATAAGGATTTGGACCATTCCATGCCGTGCCAACATCTGCAAAACCAATGACTTGAAGGTTGGCAAAAAACTCGCTTTTGAGCGGTCTATCGGTAAAGAAGCGAACAATTGGCCAACGCAATTCAGAGTTCCAAACCAAGAAGTTGTTGCCATTTCTCGCGTTTTGCTTAAAACCGCGCATGTTGGTGGCAATTGCTTGAAAATAGTAAGAACCATCGTTGGCGATGGTGGTAGATTGATCAAATCGTGGACTAGGATCGGTGTTATTAAGTACCAACCAATTGTCAACACTGCCGAGGTAATACAGCAGTTTTCGCGTTCCGAAACTTGAGCTACCAGCCAATCGGTTGGCCCAAATCAAATCTCGGTGAATTCGCTGATAGTGACGCGCATCTAAACCAAGAACAGTTGTGTGCAAACTCGGATCAATCACCTCGCGGTAATGCTCTACCCAAGCCTTTGCTCGTGCGCCATTCATAATGTTGAGCGACTTGAAAAGCGTGTTGTCAAAAATGTATTCCAACTTTAGCCCAGCCCACAAATCTGTGTTATCAGATTCTCTTAATTCATCTGCATTCTGAGCCAAAATAATCTGACGATCATAACGACCTGTTCCCGTAAACTGAACCGCATTTACCTCATCAATTGGAAATTTATAGATTGCCTTGGCTTGGTACATTTCATTTTTCGCTAGTTTGAAAAATGGCAAATCCACATTCATGGTTTGTCGTTGCAAGATGTATTTCTTATCCAAACGCTTGGCGCGGTTAGTTAACGCCAAAAAGTACTCTGTTCCATTTGCATTAAAAGAATACCTAAAACCGCCTTCTAACTTATAATCTTCAAATACATCGAGCATGCCAAGTTTCAAAAACGGACCTAAACCAGCATTAATATAAGGTCCACCGTTAAAGCGCTGATAGATTTGTGTGGCGTAATCAAAATCTACTTGGGCGGTAAAGTCAGTTGCGGCAAACGCTATGTTGTAATTGCGCTGTTCTGGAATACTAAACGGTTGCGCCAAGCTTGCCTTTATGCTATCAATAGGTGTAAGCTTAGCTTTTGGTTTTTGCTCTTTTTGCTGTTCGGGAATGGCGGCTTCGTTGATAGCTTCTTCATCAAATTTGTAATCATAAATATCTACCAATCCGTTGTCCGTTTCTACGGCTGGTGTTTCGTCAAACACCTTTTTCCTAATCAGTTTGATGCCAGAACTGTCATCAATTACTTCTTCGGTTGCTTCTGCTTTTACCAACGGAGTTTCTAGCATTTGTCTATAGTTTGAACTCAAAGGCTCATACATTGCTGTGGCTTCATCGCCTGATTTCATGACAAAACGGTCTTTACCATCGTAAAAAATATGTTCTACCAGCAGCTGCTCTGTCTCTAGATAATCAAGCTCGGTTACTCCTCTGGCATACCCACTTAATGCTTGCGTTTGAGTGAAATAGCGGTAATGAAT
>CAZWXC010000527.1:0-2730 GCA_964637935.1 uncultured Flavobacteriales bacterium
CTATAAAAAAACGCCCCGTGAATCAGATTCACGGGGCGTTTTTAGTTTTAATAGTTGCGAAGGAAGTTACTCGATCACTATTCGTTGATTAAGTTGGATTTCGTTGCCTTCAATCGTTAAGATGTAAATTCCTTTGGCCGCATTCGATAAATTGAATTCGTCTCTAGAATCTAAACCTGTCACAATATTTAGGTTTCGTTTTTCCACCATTTGTCCGCTAATACTGCTTACACGAACCAAATAGTTTCCGGTAGTTAAACCTTCAGTCTCAAGGACGAAGCTTCCTCTATTTGGGTTGGGGTAGAGCACAAGTTTGGCTTTAGAAGCAAATCCCGCAAGTTCATCTTCACCCACATTTATACAAGTATCAAATACTACAATGATGGCATCAGTTCCAAAACACTGGTCGCCATTATCCACAGTCACACTATATAAACCTGATTGAGAAATAGTGATCACTGAGCTTGTGTCGCCTGTATTCCAGTTATAATTCACAAAGTTTTCTGTAGCATCTAGATCAATACTTATAGTGGCATCATCTAAGCAAACAAGTGTGTCAGCACCTAAGTCAACTGCTGGAGGAGCAACAAATGTTACAACAACTTCATCGTTGTTGCTACAAGCGTTTACGTCAGTTACAGTTACTGCATAGTTTCCAGAAATTTCTGGGCTAATATCTGTTGCCGTAGCGCCATTGCTCCAGTTGTAGGCCACAAATCCACCGCCTGGAGTTAAGATTACTTCGTTGCCATCGCAGGTGCTCACATCCGCGCCAAGCGAAATGATTGGAGCATCGTAGAACGAACTTACCGTTGTGCTTGCAATGCTTAAGCATCCGTTACCATCTGTTACAGATACAGTGAATTGGCCATTTGCCAAATTGCTTGCTGTATCACTGCTTTGAGCGTTTGCATCATTCCACAAATAGTTGAATGGTCCTGTTCCACTCGCCACGGCATAAGCACTACCAAGGGCTTCGTTATCACAGTTGTTGTTGATAGAACCTGTAGTCACAATGGCAGCTCCAAAGTCGCTCACGTTTGCAGCGTTTGAAGCAGAACAACCTGCAGAGTCGGTAACTGTGATACTGTATGTGCCGCTGCTTATGTTGCCTAAGTAAACAGAATCTGTGCTGTTTGCATCACTCCATAAATAGTTTGCATCACCTTGGCTACCACTTACTATTGCTAAAGCAGAACCATCTGAATTGCCACAAGTAGATGCGCTAACGCTAAAACCAATGGTGATAGGAGCCGGCTCGGTAAGCGTATAGTTACCTGTTACCACACACCCACTGTCATCTGTCACTGTTAGTGTATAGTTTCCAGCCAATAAGTTGTTCGCAGTATCGGTGTTGTTTCCATTGCTCCAAGCATAGTTAAATGGAGCTGTTCCGCCAAACGTGGTAATGCTAATGTTTCCATCTGCCGAACCATTACAAATTGGGTTTTCAGTGATGGCTGAAAGAACTGGAGCCTCTGTTTGAATAATGTTGAATGTCTCGGTTTCTTCGCAACCATTTGCATCGCTGATGGTAACATCAAATACACCATTTGATAAGTTGATCAGCGAACTCGTTGTATCACCTGTAGACCAATTGTAAGCATAATTGCCACCACCACTCAGCACATTTAATACGATGCTACCGGTATTTGCAGCACAAGTAGAGTTTGTTTCGGTAGCTGTGAATGCAATTGGAGGATTTAATCCTAGTGCAATCGTGTCTGCGGCAGCACAGCCGTTGGCATCGGTTACGGTTACTTCGTAGTTTCCAGCAGTTGAAACACTGATAGAAACATTGTTGCTTCCGTTGCTCCAGCTATAAGTGCTGTAACCTGAACCTGGGCTCAATAGATAGAAGTTTGCACAAACATTGGTATCCGCGCCAAGCGAAACACTTGGATTTGTATTGGTAAATCCAACGCTGGTACCGTCTATAGAAATACATCCATTAACATCGGTTACAGTCACTGTGTACGCACCATTGGTCAACGATACAGCAGCAGCAGTAGTCTGAGAAAATGCGTCATTCCAATTGTAGCTGAAAGGGCCATTTCCTGTCGCGACTACCGTTGCGGAACCGGTTGCTTGATCTTCGCACGCTGCGTCTGTTGCAGTTAATGCTAAACTAGCAGCGGTTAAATCATTCACAATTCCACTTGCAGAACCAGTGCATCCAGCTGCACTTGTTACCGTTACACTATAGTTGCCTGCAGGCAAGTTAAATGCTGTATCTGCTGTTTGAGCCGAGTAATCGTTCCATTGGTAAGTATAAGTTCCGGTAGGTAAGAGGTTAGCAACAGTAGCAAATCCGTTAGAATCGGTACAAGTTGAATTTTGAGTTATTACATTCAGCGTTATTGGTGCTGCATTGTTAATGGTGAAGCTTTCATAGGCTTGACAACCTGAGTTTCCAGTTATGGTTACGCTGTAATTACCAGCGCTCAAACCAGTGATAGTATTTCCTGTAGTTCCATTTGACCAATCAAGTACAAACGGTGCATTTCCACCAATTATACTGTCAAGGGTAATTGAACCGTCATTGCCATTATTACAACTCACATCTGTTGAGGTGAAGAATGGAGCAATTGGTTGATTGTCTTGAATGGTGAAAGGTGTGTTTAGCGAACAACCGTTTTGATCTATTACGTTCACATTGTAATTTCCACTTGCAACATTTAATAGGTTCAAACCTCCTACTTGACCTGTGCTCCAATTGATGGCATAGCC
>CAZWXC010000528.1:0-2718 GCA_964637935.1 uncultured Flavobacteriales bacterium
AAAAAGAAATTAAAAAATTTACACCAAACTCATATTACCACCTTGAATATTAACTTAATGAATCCAGAATGTTACTATTAAAAAGAACCGAATAAAAGGCGTTGCTTGATATGGCAAGTGCTTTTAACATGATTGAAAAAATGCATCAATAGTTCAGAATATAAAACACAAAACTTCTTAACCGTTCTTGTAAACAAAACGTCCGTTTATCCATTACATAACATTCGCCCACGAGGGAAAAATACATTTGCACCACATTTAAAAAATCAGAATGAAATCGATTTTCGGATTACTGCTTTTTAGCTTAATCGCAACTTCAAGTATTGCTCAAAAATTTACCATATCAGGCTATGTAAAAGATGGCGAAACCGGTGAGGGAATGATAGCCGCAACGGTACTCGTGAAAGAATTAAAAAGTGGAACCACCACCAATGAATATGGATTCTACTCACTTTCTTTAGAAAAAGGCACGTATACAATAGAATGGAGTTTTATCGGTTTCGAAACCGTATCAGAAGTAATTACGCTTGATAAAAACATCACCAGAAGTGTTGAAATCAGTTTTGGAGCTCAATTGCTCAATGAAGTAGAAATTACCGGTGAACGCGAAGACGAAGCGCTGACTACCATAGAGATGAGCGTTGAAAAGCTAGACATAGCGCAGATCAAGAAAATACCTGCTTTGCTTGGCGAAGCAGACATTATAAGGACAATACAATTACTACCTGGGGTTACTACTGTGGGTGAAGGCGCTACCGGGTTTAACGTTCGCGGGGGAAACATTGATCAAAACCTAATCCTTTTGGACGAAAGTCCGGTATTCAGTTCGAGCCACTTATTCGGCTTTTTCTCAGTATTTAATGCCGATGCTATTAAAGACACCAAACTTTATAAAGGTGGAATTCCAGCAAAATATGGCGGCCGATTATCATCAGTATTAGACATTCGTCAAAAAGAAGGAAACCTTAAAAAATTCACTGGAACAGGCGGTGTCGGCTTACTTTTTAGCCGATTGACATTGGAAGGGCCGATCGTGAAAGACAAAATTTCGTTTATCGCATCAGGTAGAAGAAGTTATTTCGATCTCTTTTTTCCACTTGCAGGTAATGAAACCATTAAAGATAGCCGCCTCTATTTTTATGATTTAAACGGTAAAATAAACTGGACCATCAATGATAAGAACCGCGTTTTCTTAGCTGGTTACATGGGCGATGATGTGTTTAATTTCTCGGGACTATTCAATACACGCTGGGGAAACAGAACTGGAACTGTGCGTTGGAATCACTTATTCTCTGATAAAATCTTCGCCAACTTCACAGGAATTTACAGTGACTACAGCTACTCTTTAGGTACAGATACCGAAACATTTAAGCTGAACTGGCAAGCACGTATTCAGAACGTGAGCGCAAAAGCTGATTTCTCATATTTCTTAAACCCTAGAAACACGATAGAATTTGGTTGGCACAATATCCTTTATCAGTTTGCACCCGGAAAAGCAAGCGCTACGGTAGATTTAGGAAACGATCAATCTACAGATGTTAATTTTCAAGTACCAGAAATTCCGGCTTTTGAATCTGCATTGTACCTAAGCAACGAACAAAAAGTAAATAGCCGACTCACACTGGCTTATGGATTGCGCTTTAGCGGATTTGCCCAATTGGGAGAAGGTACAGTGTATGACTATCCAAACGGCCAGCCTGTAGATGCCGAAAACCCTGGAAAAGTTGTAGCGCCAACAGATAGCACTTATTATAGCTCAGGCGAAATTGTAAAAGCTTATTTCGGCCCTGAGCCACGCTTTTCGGCCAACTTTCAAATTGATGAATTTTCATCTGTAAAAGGTAGCTACAACAGAATGCGCCAATACATACACTTGATTTCAAATACTACAGCGGCCACACCTGTTGATATTTATATGCCAACTGGTAAATACATCAAACCAGCTATAGCTGACCAAGTAGCTCTAGGTTATTTCAGGAATTTCTTGAACAATAAGTTTGAATCTTCATTTGAAGTGTATTACAAAGACTTTCAAAACTTGGTAGATTACAAGGATGAAGCTGAATTATTGCTCAACAACACCCTCGAAACCGAACTATACACTGGTGATGGAAGAGCATATGGATTGGAAGTTCAAATCAAGAAAAAGAAGGGAAAACTAACCGGCTGGGTTAGCTACACACTTTCGCGTGTTGAGCGCCAAGTAGATCAAATCAACAATGGTGATCCATACCCTGCAAACTGGGATAAAACGCATGATATAAGCCTTGTTGCGAGCTATGATTTGACTAAAAAACTAAACATTTCATCAAGCTTTGCATACATGACCGGCAGGCCAATTACTTACCCAAGTGGTCGATTTACGCAAGGCAATGTGACTATACCTATTTATAACAATAGAAATGGCGCTAGAACACCAGAATATCACCGCTTAGATGTTTCGGGTTATTGGACCATTGTTGGTGATGATGACCCTCGAAAATTGAAATTAGACTTGGCTTTTGGTGCGTACAATGTGTATGCGAGAAAGAATCCTTATTCTATCTTTTTCCAGCAAGATGCAGACAATCCGACTATTACCAAAGCTTTTCAGCTATCGATATATGCGACTATTATCCCTTACGTTACGGTTAACTTCAGATTCTAATTAGCTATGAAAAAATTCACATTAATAACTGCCGCTCTTCTAGCATCACTTTTCACTTTTCAAGCTTGTCA
>CAZWXC010000529.1:0-2716 GCA_964637935.1 uncultured Flavobacteriales bacterium
GACGAACCTGCCGAAGATGATGCAATTTCTATCCTTCGTGGATTGAAAGAACGCTACGAAACTCACCACAAAGTGCGGATCAAAGATGAAGCAATTATAAGTGCTGTGCAGATGAGCCAACGCTATATTACCGAGCGTTTTTTACCAGACAAGGCCATTGACTTGATTGACGAAGCAGCTTCTAAGTTGAGAATGCAAATCAACAGTATGCCTGTTGAATTGGATGAAGTTGAACGCAAATTACGCCAATTAGAAATTGAGCGAGAGGCAATTAAGCGCGAAAATGATCAGCATAAATTAGATGATTTGCAACGACAAATTGCTGATTTACAAGAAAGACGCGATAGCTTAAAAGCTAAGTGGGAAAGCGAAAAAGTGGTGGTTGAAGGCATACAGAGTGAGAAAACCAAAATTGAGCAATTGAAACTGGAAGCGGAGCAAGCTGAACGTCAAGGTGATTTTGGTAAAGTAGCTGAAATAAGATATGGACGCGTGGTTGAATCTGAAGAGCGATTGAAAACCTTAGAAGAGCAATGGAGCCAAATGGCAACATCGGGTTCGCGCATGATCAAGGAAGAAGTAGATGCTGATGATATTGCCGAAGTGGTAGCTAAATGGACCGGAATTCCATTGAGCAAAATGCTGCAAAGCGAATCTGAGAAGCTACTGCATTTAGAAGATGAATTGCACAAACGTGTGGTGAGTCAAGAAGAAGCAATAACTGCGGTGGCCGATGCGGTAAGACGCAGCCGAAGCGGTTTACAAGATAAAAACCGACCAATTGGTTCGTTTATTTTCTTGGGAACAACAGGCGTTGGTAAAACGGAATTGGCCAAAGCACTTGCTGATTATTTGTTTGACAATGAAAACTCGCTCACACGCATAGATATGAGCGAATATCAAGAACGCCACGCAGTGAGCCGTTTGGTGGGCGCACCTCCCGGATATGTGGGCTACGATGAAGGTGGCCAATTGACCGAAGCTGTGCGCAGAAAGCCATATTCGGTGATTTTGTTGGATGAGATTGAAAAAGCGCATCCAGATGTGTTTAACATCTTGCTGCAAGTTTTGGATGATGGCCGATTGACCGACAATAAAGGTAGAATCGCGAATTTCAAAAACACGATCATCATTATGACTTCGAATCTTGGTTCAGATATTATTGCCAAGAATTTTGATGGCGCTGTAGAGGCTGAATTGGACCGTATTTCGGATAAAACAGATATGGAAATGAAAGAAATGCTTCGCCATACGCTCAAGCCAGAATTCTTGAATCGGATTGATGAAACCATCATTTTCCGTCCGCTGATGAAAAAGGATGTGAAGGCCATAGTAAGAATCAACTTGAATACGTTGACCAAACACTTGAAAGAACAAGACATCCGCTTGACGGCAACAGAAGAAGTAGTGGAGCATTTGGCCGAGATGGGCTTTGATCCACAATTTGGAGCACGCCCTATTAAGCGAATGATTCAGAAAAACGTGCTGAACGAGCTGAGTAAGCAATTGCTTGCGGGCAAAGTGAAGCGAGGCCAAGATTTGGTGCTAGACATATTTGATGGGCAGTTTGCTTTTCGCAAACCCATCACCGAAGAAGAGATGTTGATGGAGGGTTGATAACGTGAGGTTGAAGGTAGGTTAGTAGGAAAGAAGCCTCGTTCAGAAATGAGCGGGGCTTTTTGATGTTTCAATATTGAGCCGATATCGTTCTCAAAACAGTCAAAAGTTCTTTTTGGCTACTATTGCGAATTATTTAATCTTTCTTGATGCACTATTTTCAACGGTTCACCCTTCTGCTTTTTATTGCCATTAACCTACTTGCATGTGCTGAGCATGAAGAAGAAAAGAGTGAGGTCTATTATGATTTTGAAGTTTCTCCAAGCGTTTCAGATTGTTCACCTATCCATTGGGGAATATCAAAAGAAGTAGTGCTTGAAAGTTTCAATGATTCTACGCTTTTCAAGTCTAAGCATCCACTATCGTTGGGTCGCCATGCATTTTTCGCACTGAAACACGGGGCAGAATCAAACGATTCAGTGTTACTATCAATTGGAAAAACATACTTGAATTTATTAGAGAATGAATATCTAAAAATTGGTAGTGACTCAACATGCATATATGCATACGAGTTTGATCATCATTCTTTTAAATCAGGCGAGTGGTGGTCGGCAATGGCAAACTCAGTAATAGCGCTTGCACAGCTTAAGGCGTTTAATCTTTATGGTGATAGTTCCTATTACCACTCGTTCAATCGTTCATTTAATGCAATTGTAGCACCTACATCAAATGGTGGTTGCGCTTTAGCACTCGCCCCAAATGCCTCTTGGTATTTGGAATATGCAGATTCTAATGCTACGATTGATAATTCTTATTTTGTTTTGAACGGTTTCCTTTTCGTGTTGACCAACATCAAACAAATGGAAAAGCTGCTTCCTCAAAAAAGACTAGAAAATGCTTATGATAGAGGAGTAGAGGCATTTAAGCTAAAGCAAAATGCATTTTTTTATCAGAACTATCCTTGGACTTATTACATGCTCAATCCTCAAACGATTGAGTCGGTTCACTATGCCATTTTTGATATGCTTCTCTTTAAAGCGCTTTTTCAATTAGATGCGAATAGCGTATGGAAAGATGAGGTGATGAAAAGATCAAACTTAATTCATGAAAATTATCCTTTGGAATTATACGAATCAGAAAATGATGAAGTGCTTTTCTT
>CAZWXC010000530.1:0-2703 GCA_964637935.1 uncultured Flavobacteriales bacterium
TTCCGCTGCTTGAAGAAGCAAAAAAAGAATTCGAAAACACTGACCTTGCCATAGAAGGAAAAGAATTTGAAATTAATTTGAGTCAAACGTCTTATTAAGAACGATTCTTAATAAATTCGAAGCCATGAAAACGATTAAGCTTTTTATCGCTGAGAACAATTATCTTTTTAGACAAGGCTTGAGAAAGGTTTTCGAAGAAACTGCGCATATTGAGGTAGTGGGCGAGTGCTCTACGGGCGAACATTTATCAACAGAGGTTCATGCTTTAGCACCAGATGCCATGATAATTAATTATGCTACCGCTGATTTTAGTGTGAGTGATGTGCTTGCTGTGATGAAGGCAAATCCAGAAATCAGAATTATTGGAATAACTAGCGAATGTAAAGTGGATCAAATCAAGCAATTGATCAAATCGGGAATTAGTGGTCACTTAATGAGTGATTGCGATCATGACGAAATAGTAGACAGTATCCTGGCTTCTGCTAAGGGTGAGAAATTCTTTTGCGGAAAGATACTCGACAAGATCAATGAGAGTGAAGGAGAAGTGACGCAACACGGCTGTGACGCAGTTACAATATCTGAAAGAGAATTAGAAATTTTGCATTTAGTAGCTGAAGGACTTACTACAAAGCAAATTGCCGAGAAATTACACTTGAGTTTTCATACAGTGATGACTCACCGTAAAAACATGATGGGGAAACTGGGAATAAATAATACTGCTGGACTAATCATATATGCAGTAAAAGAGAATTTGATTAGCCCAAACAGGTTCTTGTTTTCTGGAAGTTAGTTCCAAGAAATTTCGTCATCTGCGCCAAGCAGCATCAATGCTTCAGAAAGTTCACCTTCTGTTTTCAGATCTGAGTTTTTCTTTGAAACATCTAATCCTCTTCTGTAGGTTTTGATGGCTTCTTTTTCCTTACCATCTAGCTCAAGCAACTTACCAAGTTTGTAGTAAGCACCCAAATAAGCTGGATCACGGTCTAGCAGTTTCTTTATGGTTTCAATGGCGGTTTTTCTATTGCCAAGGTTTTCATATTCGATTGCAGCCGCGTATTGTAAAAACGAATCATCTGGATTCGTCTCGAGCATTTCTTTAATAAGTTTTAATCGATCGCTTGACATTTTTCAAAGTTTGGCGAAAGTTAGAACTACCATTTTAAAACTGAAAGCGTTAAATGGCCAAAGAATTAAAAAGTTATTAAATCAATCGTTCAGAAAGCTTGTAGATAATAGGATAAGATATCACTCCTGCTTTCATCATTTTCATTCTAAAAGCGCTGTTGCTTTCCATCTTTTTCACATAATCAGGATCGTTCACTGCAAAAAGCATTGCTACTTCATCTTGATTCTCAACACCTTGCATCACTTTTAGTACTTGAAAATCATGAGCAGCATCACCCTTGTAATCGTCTAAAAAATCGTTTTGCCAACGATCATAAGAAATTACCTTAAAACTCATAAACATCAAGATGGTATCTGTGATTGTTTTGGTGTAATGCAATCTATCTTGAAGGTAAAACATGTCAATATCTGCTTTTACTCCAGCCATTTCCATGCTTTTGTACAGTTTTTCTGAGTTCAAGTAAAATCGTGCTGTATCAAGGTTTTCTACATTAGCTACCACAACTGCAAGGCTTGAATCTACTGTACCTTGATAAACTTTTTTAGTTTCGATGCCATATTTTTCACGCACGCTCTCTGCTAGATCAAATGAAGCTTTCCAAAGCTCAAATTCTGTCACGTGATGCGCAATCACTAATTCGGGATCACTATTTTCATCCACACGAAAAGGAGTTCCATCTGTCAGGTTAGTTGAAGTAGTCTCTTCCGTAGTATTGCTGTTATTGCTGCATGAGATCATTAAACTCATGATCAACATGCCTGCGAAGTGTAGTTTCATGGGCGCCTAAATTAGCCTATTTATCATATTGGTTTATATTATCTTCATCAATCCATTAAAAGTCTATTGATGAAAACTATCCCGTTATTTACGTCAGCATTTAGTGTGTTGGTTGTGTTGCTTTTAAGTAATTGTCAAAAGAATGAAACTTTTTTGGTAGAAGGCAGACTTACTGACTTTTACAATGATTCTCCTATTCAAAATGCAAAGGTTGAGTTGTTATACAATTCGCTAAACAATGGAACTTATTCTGCCATTTATCTCGATGTTGCTGAAGCTGAAACGGATGAAAATGGTGTTTTCAAACTCGAATTTGGCTATGTAAGTGCCGTAACCTACAATTTAAGAGCATCTAAAGAAGGTTATTTTCAGGGTAGTTTTATATACGAACATGACGATTGGGCATTGAATGAAACCAATATTGTTACTGAAACAATGCTCGGCCAATCCAGTCTAGAAATCAATTTGACCAACAATAATTTCAATAATCAATACCTGCTTCGTTTGTCTGAACACAGCATTGGATGCGAAACTTGTTGCAATACTGGAGCTTACGTTTTTAATAATTTTAGTGATACATCAGTGGTTTGCAATATGTATTCTAACCAAACAATATATTATGAGTTGATAGATACGGAAGCAGGGGAAACGACAAAAAAAACGGGCTCAATTTTCATTAAGCCCGGTAACAATGTTTTGAATTTTAATCTGTTAGATTAAACTATTTGGTGGCGTTTCGTCCGTTTTCGTATTCTGTAAGTAGCTGATCATAAATTTCTTGATTATGAACAATTTGGTTT
>CAZWXC010000531.1:0-2684 GCA_964637935.1 uncultured Flavobacteriales bacterium
CGACCATCTAAAATCAGTAGTTGTAGGTCCGTTAAAAGCTGTAATGGTTATAGCTCCTGGATCAATAGTATCATTACCGAAACAAGAGGCATCAAGCGAATCTTGATTGATATTAATAGTGAACAAAGAATCTGTAACGGTAATAGGCACCAAAGTATCTAAAGTAGAGTACCAGTATGTGTTGATCACATTTCCATTTCCTATTCCTGATGAAAAATCTCCAGTCCAAGTATGGCAACCAGATGATGGAGTAGAAATACATCCTGTAAGATTTGTACTACCTCCTAAATTACTGTCATCCCAATATGCTGCCGTTGACCCTGAAATAGGAAGTTCTAAGGTGATTTTCAACCCATTTGGATTTGACTCTATATCTTGAAGCGGTAATTGAGTTACATCAGAATTAAACAAAACCTGAACAAAAATTGTATCACCGTCCGCAACTGGACTTCCTAGTCCATCATTACCATCCCAAGGAATGCAATTAAGTCCTCGCTCAGCAAGAATACCTGAAAGAAGACGATCAGAACTTGAAGCCTGATACCCTGGAGTACCATTTACTTCAATATAAAGATTAACCTCGCTTGGCCTGTTCAAATCGATCATTATACACTGGTCTCCTGTATCACATTTTTGAACATATACAGGAGAAACGGTTCTAGCAAGATCTCTAGCTGGAAACACATTGGTATCAGGAGTATTAAGAAAAATCTTGTTCAAACGATTGAGTACTGTGGCAGGTGAAGTTGTTGATTTACTATCTTCGGCAAATACACCTGTGGTTCCAACACCGTTTTGATTGGCAATTACATTCCAAGCTCCAGGTTGTATTCCATCAAAATCTATTCGAGTGATAATACTATCCGCAGTATAAACGTGAAGTTTAGAACTGTTGGTTGCAATAGCTTGATTGGGTGCTCTATTCACTGTGGCCAAAGACCATTGTCTAGACCAAACTCTACCGTCAATAGATGAGGCACCATCCACTACAGTCATATCAAAATACTGCAGTTCTATAGTTGCCCAAGAGCAGGCTGATGAATTGAAAGGTGTAGTAGGACTACGATAATTAAACTCAAAATAGTAGTCCCCATTCACTGACGGATTATAAGTAATAGGAGTGTATCCAGCAGTACCTACTCCATCAATATTATCTGGTCCATTTACTGCTTGAGTATAACTCCCAATGTAACCTGTTGCTGTACTAGCAGTTGTACCACCATTGTATGCTTGAATACTATTCGATGCAACCACGGTTCCATCAGGCGCCTTTAATCTCCAATAAACTACATTACCATTATCTATTTGTGTTTGAGAGTAATTCCCATTTATATTTCCCGAACCACAGCCAGTAAACCACAGTCTTCTGACGTTAAAACCAAAATAAATATCTTCTGAAGTGTGATCACTGATAGTGACATAGATACGATTGTTTGTATCGGAATTAAAGTTGTATGATGGGTAAGTTCCATTGGCAGGATCTGTTCTAAAGTGCACAATTAACCCACCACTTTCATCTGCTAACCCTACACCTGTATAGGTTTTCCATATAGAAGGAGTACCTTCTGTGAAAGCGTCAGTATTGGCAACAAATACAAATAAGAACAGCATCAGCACCAATCGACTAAAGCTCAAAGCGGGGGCAAATTTCATCAAAACAGAATAAGTTTACGTGTTGCAAAGATATCATTGTTCATAACTACGTCAAATGTTAATTAATGGATTAAGAACAAATAAGAAAGTCTTTAGAACTTTTGTAGACTTACCTTCCAAATGTTTAAATCACCCTACTTTTGCAGCTTATATTTTTATGTAAAAGATGGATTATAATTTTCCAGAAGTAGAGCAGAAATGGCAAGCATATTGGGAAGCTTCTAAAACCTATGCCACTCCAAATAATAGTGACAAACCGAAATATTATGTTTTAGATATGTTTCCTTATCCATCGGGATCTGGACTACATGTGGGGCATCCACTGGGCTATATAGCTTCAGATATTTATGCTCGATTTAAGAGACATCAAGGATTCAATGTACTACACCCAATGGGATATGACGCTTTTGGTTTACCAGCTGAGCAATATGCCATACAAACAGGTCAGCATCCAGCTATTACCACTGAACAAAACATTAAAAGATATCGCGAACAACTCGATAAAATTGGTTTTTCATTTGATTGGGATCGTCAGGTAAAGACCTCTGAGCCTAGTTTCTACAAATGGACTCAATGGATTTTCGTTAAACTATTTCACAGTTGGTTTAATAAGGCAACCAACAAAGCAGAACCAATAGAGACATTGATAGCTTCTTTTGAAAAAAATGGTTCGAAAGGCATTTCTGCAGCTGGCGAAAAAATCAACGATTTCACAGCTGCTGATTGGGTCGCATTTTCTGACCAACAAAAGAGAGAAACATTATTAAACTTCAGACTTGCTTACCGTGCAGAAACAATAGTAAACTGGTGCCCTGAACTAGGAACAGTACTTGCCAATGACGAAATTGTAAACGGTGTGAGCGAACGGGGAGTACATCCAGTTATCCAGAAAAAAATGATGCAATGGTCGCTTAGAATTACAGCTTATGCACAGCGATTGCTTGACGGATTAAACGAAATAGAATGGTCAGATTCTTTGAAAGAAATTCAAAGAAATTGGATAGGTAGAAGTGAAGGAGCTGAAATAGATT
>CAZWXC010000532.1:0-2681 GCA_964637935.1 uncultured Flavobacteriales bacterium
AAAACCTCAACCGTATATTCACGACTGAGGCTTTTGGTGTGGTCCCACCTGGGCTTACTTCGACTCGTGCCTCGCTCAGTATAAACTTCTCGCCCTCAAACTTTTTAGCACAAAAAAACCTCAACCGTATATTCACGACTGAGGCTTTTGGTGTGGTCCCACCTGGGCTCGAACCAGGGACCACCTGATTATGAGTCAGGTGCTCTAACCAACTGAGCTATAGGACCGTTGGTTCTTTTTTGGTGCTCTAACCATCCCGATACTTCGGGAGAGCTATAGGACCATTGGTCTTTAAAAGACAAATGCTTTCTTATCTTCTCGAAAAAGGCCCTAATCTGTTCGGTGTTGCCGAGACCAAGTTGCTTCTTTTCGAAAAGGGCGACAAAAGTAATGATTCGTACCTTTCGCACATGCAAATAAATCACATAGAATTAGACGCAATCATTTTTGATCTTGGTGGCGTAATCTTAAATATTGATTATCAATTAACTATAAACGCATTCGAAAAGCTTGGATTTAAAAATTTCAATGCTCAATATTCTAAAATGCAGCAATCTGGTCTGTTTGACAACCTCGAAAAAGGTCTGATCACCGAAAAAGAGTTTGTTTCTGAGATTAAAAAAGAAATTGAAACGGCTTCTTCTGATGATATTATAAATGCATGGAATGCCTTGATCCTTGACTTTCCTCCTATCAGACTAGAACTTTTGCAGAAGCTTAAAAAAGAAGTTAAACTATTTTTACTCAGCAATACTAATGAGATTCACCTTCAAGCATTTAACAATATATTGAAAGAATTTGGACAAGACTCACTAGTTCCACATTTTGATAAGCTCTACTTATCGCATGAAATAAACGCCCGAAAACCTGACGCTGAAGCGTTTGAGATTATCCTTAAAGAAAATGATCTAAGCGTTGATCGTGTGTTGTTTATTGATGATTCGCCACAGCATATTGAAGCAGCACAAAAGCTTGGAATGCACACTATTCACATAGATGGTGATAAAACCATCGAAGATTTATTCGCTGCGTTCTTGACATAATTCTACCAACACACCATTAGCAGACTTTGGATGAAAAAAGCATACAAGTTTATTGTCTGCGCCAGGCTTTATGTCACCAATGGGCTGAAACCCTTCTTCAATAAGTCTTTCTCGTTCAGCTTGTATGTCTAAAACGTCATAGGCTATGTGATGGATTCCTTCGCCCCGTTTTTCGATGTATTTAGCAATAGCGCTAGTCTCTGATGTAGCTTCCAGCAATTCAATCTTTGTATCACCAATCTTGAAAAATGAGGTTGACACGCTTTCAGATTCTACCGCCTCCAATTTGTATGGCTGAGTATTTAAAAGCTTAGAATATGTATCATTCGCAGCTTTCAGATCCTTAACTGCGATACCGATATGCTCAATCTTTCTCATCGTTTTTGGAAATAAAAAACCCCTCGCTAGGAGGGGCTTTCAAAATATTATAAGAAAATTATTTCTTTTTAAGAATCTCTACTGTAGCATTGTCAAAGTTCAAATAATACATGCCTTTCTTAAGGTTTGACGCATCTATTTTATTTGAATATCCCTTTTTCACAATGTTTCCGTGTATGTCATACACTTCAAACATGGTTTCTGCGGTAAAGTCAATCACATCTTCAATTTTAACTGGGCTGTAAGAAACAACAGGCGCTGAAGAATTATAGGTTGCAGTAGGAGAATAATTTGGAACTCCTGTATAATCTACTTGCTTTACTCTAAACTTATTTTCACCAGAGTGAGGAGTTACCTTGAAAGAATAGGTATTAGTAGCTCCTGTGCGGCCTTTGCCTTCTACTTCGCCTACATAAACCCACTTGTTCCATCTAAATTGTTCTACGATGTAAGTAAGTATTCCTGATTCACCAGAAGTAGACCATTTTAAAACGGCATCGCTACCAACAGCTATTGATTCTGTCTTATATGTACTTCTTGGCTTAAGCACTTCTGGATTCAAAACTTTAACACCGCAGTCATCTTTATGCTTAATCACCACTACCACTCTGTCTCCAGGATTTAAATCATGGATTGAGAGATCAATTTCGAAAGCATTAGAATTTACCTCGTCTGTAGTGATGTTACCATTTACAGTTACTTCAAAAGCGCAAAAACCAACACCAGAACCTGCATAGTCGTTTTTAACATAGAGGTTTTTACCTTGGTAATTGCCTTCTAGAACGATGTTGCCAGCTAACGAAGCTAGCGAAGACGCAAGAAACAGAGCAGCAACGAGGGTTTTCTTTGCTACGATCATTGGTCGAAATATTTGGGAAGTTCTAAACATTAACGTGACAAATTTAGCAATCCATTTTATGTGACAACTAGGAAGCCGAATTTTTGGGTACAACATGATTGATACTTTCTAACATAAACCTAGCTACCGTTTCAGCATAGCCGCCTTCACTATCAAAATCATGGAATTCAAAATCAGTTCCATTTACCTTTTTTACCGCATAGAAATGAAATTCTGGCTCAAGGTGAGAATCTTGGATTGTCGACTTATACAACATAAAATCAGCGCCTTCTTCAAGAATTTCATTCGTATACATAAGATCTTCAGCTAAAGACGCTTTCTTGTCAGCCACGCTGCCGCCCTCAGCAACTACGATGTGAAAAGTAGAACCAACTTCAATTTCTGTTTCGCCATATCCTGTT
>CAZWXC010000533.1:0-2667 GCA_964637935.1 uncultured Flavobacteriales bacterium
CACGTTCTCAAATTTTCGCGAAGTCATTGCCAATGCCATTGGTAATCGGAGCATTAAAACGTCTAGAATTAATGCGAACATCTACGGTTCACAAAGACAATCTTTGGAAAATTGTGAATCACCTTCAAACTTCATTGAGAAATGAAGGATTTAATCTTGGTAGAACGAACTCACCTGTTACTCCTGTTTTCTTGAGTGGTGGTCCATTTGAAGCAGCTAACGTTATTTTAGACTTAAGAGAAAATCACGGTATTTTCTGCTCAATGGTAATTTACCCCGTTGTACCAAAAGATACGATCATGCTACGTTTAATCCCAACAGCTGTTCATACAGTGGAAGATGTGGATTACACCGTTGAAATTTTCAAGCAAGTAAAAGACAAATTGAAAAATGGATTTTATGCAAAAGACAAAATTGTCTATGCTTAATCTCTGAACTAACTAAGAAAAAGAGGCTCCTTTGAGCCTCTTTTTTTATGATTAAACTTTAGTAAAACTCACCTTTTAACTGCAAGAAACAACTCGCAAAATGAAAAACTTATTAGCTCTACTTTTCGCTTTTGGTATTGTAACTAAAAGTTACTGCCAGGAACTTCCTAAACCAAGCCCAAAAGCTAGTATAAGCCAACGTGTTGGACTCACCGATATTTATGTTTCATACTCAAGACCAAGTAAAAAAGGCCGCGAGATATTTGGCGCTCTGGTACCAAACGACATCTTGTGGAGAGCTGGTGCGAATGAAGCTACATTGTTCAGAACAACTTCAGATATAATCGTTGGAAATGAGAAATTACCCAAAGGAACGTACTCTTTATTCATTATTCCTAGCTCAGCCGATGAATGGAAGTTGATATTCAATTCAGATACAACTCTGAGAGGTACTTCAGACTTGAAAGAAGAAAATAATGTAACATCTATCTCTTGTGCAATAAGTAAAACTGAATCGGTAACAGAAACAATGGAATACAGGTTTTTAAATGTAACAATGAGCACAGCCGACTTTATTCTAGAATGGGATGTTTTACGGATGACTGTGCCCATTTTAGCTGACCCGACCAATCAAGTTAAGGAGAATATAAAATTGGCTTTGAAGGAAGCCGAAAAAGATGAAAAATGGTTGGTTTACAGAAATGCCGCTGCCTATGCTCGTGATACTAAAATGACCGATCAAGGATTGGAGTGGATCAAACAATCGATTGAATTAAAAGACACTTGGTATAGCGAGTGGATATTTGCTGAACTTTTAGCGCAAAGCAATGACATGAAAACTGCAACCAAAGCAGGCATGCAAGCCATTGATTTAGGAAAAGAAGAGTACAAAGAGAAGCCGTTTCCTTATGAATCAAGGATTGAAAACGCAATTAATGAGTGGAATGCTCAAAAATAAAGGCAAGTTAAAACCAAAAAAAGGGGCGGCAGATAGTGTCGTCCCTTTTTTTGATTGTTAAATTTCTAGATTAGAAACTGATCAACTCAACTTCAAATATCAGTGCTTGGTGTGGCCCGATTGCATTACCTGCACCTCTTGCACCATAAGCTAAATCGCTTGGAATGAAGAAGCGATACTTAGCGCCTTTTGACATTAGTTGCAAACCTTCTGTCCAACCAGGAATTACTTGATTTAAACCAAAAGAAGCTGGCTGACCACGCTCAACTGAACTGTCAAATACTTTCCCGTCAATTGTAGTACCATGATAATGAACGGTTACTTTAGTTGTAGAAGTTGGTTTTGGTCCGTCAGCGGCAACCATTACTTCATATTGAAGGCCACTTTCTGTAACCATAACTCCATCTCTTTTAGCGTTTTCCGCTAAAAATTGCTCACCAACTGCTTTGGCAGCTTCAGCTTTTCTTTGCATAATTTCTGATAAAAATTCGTTTAACACTTGTTGCGCCTCGGTTACAGTCATTTCAAGATCGGAATTCGTGTAAACATCTTTCATACCTTTTGAAAAGGCTGTGTAATCTATTTCCGTAATTCCCTGACTCACTAGGTTTTCAGCTAAACTTATCCCATAAGCATAGCTAATCTTTGTCACTTCGTTTTCCATATTCATTGGTGTTCCATAAAGGCTTTTCATTTCAGCTTGAACTCTACTAATGCTATCCAATTGATTCATTATTTTAGATTGAATGGCAATCATTTCTTCTTGCTTTTGAATTGTTGCTTTTTGAGCAAAAGCATTGTTAGTAAACATTCCAGCCAAGCAAATAGCCGCGATAAAGACTTTCTTCATACTATTTCTTTTGTTTTAATAAGAATTCATAAGCTTCTTGAACTTTTCTGAATTTTTCTAAGGCCGCTTCTTTCACATCGTCCCCTACCTCACCCAGTCTATCCGGGTGGTACTTTTTAGCCATCTTTCTAAAGGCTGATTTAATTTCTTGTTCGTTTGCACCAGGTTGAAGTTCTAATACTTTGTAGTAATCTGCCTTATTTGGTTGCTTAGCGTACATTGCATCCATAGAGGAAAAGTCTTGGATGCTCACATTTAAATATGAAGCAATTGCTCTAAGCATTTGAACTTCACTCGCATCAACATTTCCGTCTGCCTTAGCAATACCGATAAGAAAATGAACCAATTGCAAGCGCTGCGCATGATTCATATGTCCTTTTATTTGATAACAAACACCTCTTACATCAATGTCTTTCTCAAGAATATCTTTG
>CAZWXC010000534.1:0-2663 GCA_964637935.1 uncultured Flavobacteriales bacterium
AGCTTGTTCCTTGATTTGCCGCGTAAGGAAAACCACCTGCATTTTCGTGCATTTCACTTTTCTTGTAGGCCTTGAGCGTTTCGTTTAAATAGTAATTGGCTTCGGTTTCATTGCCAGCTACTCTGTAAGCCAAGGCCATTTGTCCTGTTCCTTCTAGCCAAACCACATCTTGATCTTCGTCAAAGCAATAGCCTGTGATCGGCATTCCAGTTAGGGTTACTGTTTTTGTGCACAAGAATCGATCAGCACTTGTTAGGGCAGAAGTAGTATAATTTTTGAAGCAGCAGTAAGACCATGCATGCACATCCAATGCATATAAAAATTGAGGGTTTTCGCGCCAAGCGACTAAGTTTTGATCACTCATTTCCCAGCGGTCGTCCTCAAAAAATTGAAGTAATTTTTTATGAAAATCATCGTAGCCAGGAATAGCACAAAACGCATCAATGTTGCCTTCCGTTACTTTATAATCCAGAAGATCTCCGTTGCTGTCAAAACCACTGTTTATTCCGCCATCTGTGTCTTGTAGCGATCTAATCCAAGTTTCAAGTTCGCTCGCCAACTCATCATACTCAGAAGAATTTGTAAGAGATTTATAGGTGTTGATAGCCATCAAAAGCCATGCGTTGTCTCCAAGCCATCGGTGTTTGTTTGGAGTTCCTACTGCATTTCTAAATTGAGAAAAACCACCAGGACTTGCTTTCAATTCGCTATTGATTCTGCCTTTAAAAAAGTCGAAGATGTTAGCGGCACTTTCAAAATCTTTGTATGCCATGAACACGTAGGCGGCCAAGGCATTGTCATACAACGAAACAAAATCACCGGTTTCACCGCTTTTCATCAATCCATTGGCTACTTGTTGCGCCTTAAACCATGCTTCGATTTGTAGGTCAATGGCGTTTGGTTTTGGCCTTGCATTTACCACGATGAGTGGCGAATTACTAGCTACAGAAATTGTGTTTGGTTCAAAAATGTAATTCGTGTCTGTGGGTGTGATGGGCGTGTTTTTGGCTAAACCACTCAGTCTGAATGTTCCATCGATTTCGGTACTGATAAATTCATTTTCAGTGTAATAAAGCTTGATTCCGCCAAGTGGTAAACCGTATTCATTGATGATTTTTCCACCAATGGTAACCGTTGATGCTTCATTTTCTTTCTTGCAAGCACTTAGTGTGAAAAGGTAAAAGATGGCTATGCTTAGAAAAGGTACTTTCAGTAATAGAGAGGTATTGAATGTAGACTTCATATTGTGAAAGTACAATCTCAGGCAGAAAAACACCGTTTCTGTGTGATGGTGAAAATGATTCCCAATCTTCTATTTTGCTGAGGTGGATTTATGCAATCTTATTTCAAAGCTCGCCCAATGCTTATTTGAAGGGAATGCCGCTTTGACTTTGTTGGAATAAATGATTGGTCAAACTCGTTTGACAAACCAAGAAAGAAGTTGTACCGTGGTTCAAGTCTAATGGCACCAATTTTGAATTCGTAGCCCAATGCTGCGTTCAGGCCAAAATTTATGGGTTTTACAAAGTGGTTATTGCTTGAGAGTTCGTTTGACCAGCTATTTCCAGCAGAGTAACCGTATTTCTTCCCAGAGATTTGATAATTCAATAAAACTCCAAATGAAGCACCAAAACTCATTTCTAGTTCTTTCAACAACTTTAGTCCAATAGGATAGAAATCAACAAATAATACATTACGAGTAACTTCCCCATAAGTAGAAGAAGATCCAGCTAAACCACCATCTTGAGCTAGAAAGTCGCCACCATAGTTTTGAAAACTGATAGCAAGCCTCGAAAGCTTGGTTGAATCTATCAAGAAGTCTTTTAATTCAACACCGAATCCATAACCCATTTGAGGGTTGAAATTTTTAGAAAAGTGTCCTTCTTCTTTTTGTAAACTATAGTAGCTGCCATAATTTGCTCCACCATATACTGCAACTGTTTGGCTTTGAGCAACTGCTGTAAAACTAAAAACAAAGAGCAATGAAATGAGGATACGAGCCATAATTGAATTGATAAGTTATTCGATGCAAGATAATTAAAGCTTTCATTCCTCTGCCAGAATATATTTCGCTATTCCATTATAGCTATTGCAAATAGACTATAGTAGTTTATAATTATTTTAAATATACCTTTCAAGCTACTATTGCGCTCGAAAACCTCATTTAAATAAAGAAACATTATGAAGAAAACAATTGCATTTAGCTGGGCTTTTGCCGCTGCATTTTTGATGCAATCTTGCCAGCAGAAGAGCACCGAAGAGGTTGCCAACGCTGATGGCTACTCGGGAGCAACCAAAAGCGCTTCAAACAACAAGGCCAATAGCAACGAGCATTGGTGGCCAAATCAATTAAACTTAGAAATTCTGCGTCAGAATTCATCTCTTTCTGACCCAATGAATGCTAACTACAGCTATGCTGAAGCATTCAATAGCTTGGATTATGCGGCTGTAAAACAAGATATTAAAGAAGTACTGACCAACTCACAAGATTGGTGGCCAGCAGATTACGGAAATTACGGTGGTTTATTTATCAGAATGGCATGGCACAGCGCGGGTACTTACCGCACAGCCGATGGTAGAGGTGGATCAAGATCTGGTCAACAGCGTTTTGCTCCGCTAAATAGCTGGCCCGATAATGCCAATCTAGACAAAGCAAGACGCCT
>CAZWXC010000535.1:0-2663 GCA_964637935.1 uncultured Flavobacteriales bacterium
TGGCCTAATTCTAGGACCAACAACTCGATAGAGCAGGTACTTTTCTGTCTTCTGTACCTTGAGTGTAATATGTTCGTTGTTGCTTGAAAGCATGACCTTTTGTTTGGGATTCGATAAAAGACGACTTAGCGAAAGCAAACGTTGGTGTTTTGTAGAAAGTGACCAATAAGAAAAATCACTTTAAGACCAAATGCTGCTTGTGGTCGATTGAATGGTGCTGTTGCTCGATTGTCAAATGCTTTAGATGCAAAGGACTATAAGCATAATCATTGCTTTTCAGATTTGAATTATCAAAAGGCTTCGCCAATAAAAAAGTAAAATCCCATGCCTTCGCGTGTAAAGGCTACATCAAATCGTGTGAAAACATCTTTTTCTGGAAAGATTAAGAACCGCGGTCCAAAGCCTGCTGACCATTGCAATCTGTTTAAACCAAAAGCGCTAAGTGAAGGCGATACTTCGCCAACGCCAGCAAATGCTGCTGCTCCCCATCGTTTAGAAAAAGGCAGTGGAAGCAACCTAAACTCGGCTTGGCTGGCAATAAGTTGATTGTCTCTGTATCGACCTAGATAGTAACCTCGCATCAATCGTTCACCACCCATTAAGGCCAATTGGTTAAAGGGTATTTGCCCACCGTTAAACTGACCGAAGAGTTGAAAAGCAAATACGTTTTGTTTTCCTACAGGTTTATAATATCTCAAATCTGTAAAGAGCGAGTTGAATGCAAAGGAGCTTCCCCAGGCAGGTTGGCTATTGAGCCATGCGAGCTCTGCAAAAAGACCTTTGCGCACATTAAGCACGTTATGTCTATTGTCAAATAATAAACCCCAACCTAGAGATAGATCAGTAAAACCATCCTTTCCTAGTGGATAAACAAATGAATCTTGATGCTGTAAATCAAACTTCACGTTGCGCATCAACTCAAAATCTACTTCAGGACCTGTATAAAACGAGTGCCCAAGTTTGTATAAAAGCCGCTCACGAAATCGAAACTCTGTAGCCGAAATACTCGCTTTTACCTCTTTTGTAGCGTTTGGACCTATGCCGTAATAAGACAACGGAAAGTTTTGATACTTGATTAATCCAAGGATGAAAAAACGGTTTTTATCAGTATAAAATGCATGGTCTATGTAACCACCATATTGGTTTTGAAGCGTTAGAAACGAAAAAGACGAAATTTCAGAAAGCCTATTATTGGTGTCTTGCTTTGCGCGATAAACAAGTAAAGTGCTAATTCCAAGTTCAAAACTTGTTTCAGGGGCATATGCTACGGTTGGGTAGAAAATAAATTTAGGTTTAGCTTGGTCAGAAGTGTCCTTTAATACATGATGTATGTACTTCTTAAAAAGCGATTGAGCTTGAACCTGTGATGAGATGCATAAGATTTGCAAAAGCATCGCTATAGCGAGAAGTAGGTTTTTCATGCAACTCTGAAGCGGGATAGTTTTTAGCAATTGACTAAGAATGAAATTATTCTATTTCGTGAGGCGAAGTTATTTCTTATCTCGAATTTCTTCCAATACGGTTTTGATTTCGGAAAGCATTGTCATTAAGTTTTGATCATCGCTGCTGGATTGAGGAGCATTGGACGACTTAGCGCTCACTATGCGTTCGCGTTGTTCAAGTACTTCTTCCTTAAAGCTTTCAGTATCTATAATTCCAATCAGCTTCATATCGCTGCCATGCGGATTGTTTCCACTTGCGGTTTCTACTTTTAAAATGCGCAGATCAAACCAGCGTAAAAACGGATTGTCTATAAAAGTTAAGTCTTGGATGTTTTCGAGCGGAATGGTTTTTTCGACCTTGAAAAATGCGCCCTTTTTAAATCGAAGATGGCGCGTTGTGAGTTCGCATTGCAGGCTATCGAAGTAGCGCTTGCTTGCGAATTGCCCCACACCCAAAAGCCAAAATGGTAAAAGGAGAATTCCGAACATGGTTAAGATCAAGAAAAATGATCCAACAAGTAAAATGTAGTTTTTAATGGCGGGATTAAAAGCTGCATTTAGGATGATTTTGTTCTCTGAGGACATAGCAAAACAAGGTTTGAAATTTGAATCAATATAGGTCTTTACCACACAAAAGATTAATCTACACGATCTACCGCATTGCTAATGAAGCGATAACCAACTCCTCTAATGCTGTGAAAGTACTTCGGATTTCGAGCATCCGCTTCAAAGTATTTGCGAAAGTTGAGAATGAAATTATCAATGGTTCTGGTGCTAGGATAAACATCTATTCCCCAAATCAAGTCGAGCATTTCTTCGCGACTCACCGTTTCGCCATCGCGCTCAGTAAGCAAGCGCAAAAGCATCATTTCTTTCTTTCCGATGTCGTGAATTTCACCGTTTAAATCTTTCACTTGATGGCGATCAAAATAGATGGCCATACCATCAAACGCATATTCTGACGAACCTACTTTGGTTTCGGAGTTAGCGCGTTCAAGCAGGCGCTGCACGCGCAACAAAAGTTCCTCAAGATCAAATGGTTTCACCAAATAATCGTCCCCACCAATTTTTAAACCCATCACACGGTCTTGAGCCGAGTTTTTTGCAGTAAGGAATAGAATGGGAACCTTTCGGTTTTCGAGTCTAATGCTTCGGCAAACCGAAAAACCATCCATTTGCGGCAGCATAACATCGAGCAAAATCAAATCAAAACGCTCTTGA
>CAZWXC010000536.1:0-2655 GCA_964637935.1 uncultured Flavobacteriales bacterium
TTTCCTTGTTGTTTAAGTAAAGTTCCATGGTTTAAACAATAAAGTTAGTAAATAAACCACAAACTAAGAAAACCCAAGAGGATTCACATAAGTAGGTTCTTAGCAGCATTTTTTTTAAACAGATTTGTTAGGCATAGTTTTATATGTTTTTCAATTTTTCATTTTCATTTCTATATTCAGTTTCTATAGTTTCTATTGACTTTGTCATTATATAATTCCATTTTTCAATATGTTTTCGAATCATAAATGCTCCAGAAAATTCTGTAAAAAAGTGTAATTTATTTCTATCTTGATTAATTTTTAAAAGTTCCAAAATTAATTCTTTCTCGATTCCTATAATATTCTGATAATTTTCATTCAAAGTGTTTGAGTAACTTATTGTGTTGAAATTTTCATAAAAGGCGTTAAAATTTTCAGATTCTTTTTCGAAAAGATTTATTGATTCAAAACCATTTACAAAAAGTTCAGAAACTTTTATCGGAATTCCTCTTTTTTGTTTTGAACTTATCTTTTTATCAAATTTATGATTTATTAAATGAACCACTATTCCATTTTTGAGTAAAACAGCTTTATTAAAATTCTCAAAAGCTACTGAAATTTTAATATTATCAATTAGTTTTTCATCATAAGATGTTTTCCAATAAATTTTTAGTTTGTCCTCTTGTTTATCGGACTTTAACTGTCTACAATATTCATCGAAATTTTCAAACATATAAACACTCTTTATTGTTCTGTAAGCATTGTGTAATAATTCACAAATTAAACTTTGACTTCTTACAGATTTTTCTTGATAAGCTACAACATCTTTACTGAACTTATATTTCATTTATAATTTCCATTTATTTTGTGCTTAATTATGCCTAACTAGTTATATAAAAACAAATATAATTTTTTATTATCAAAAATTACTTGATATAAAAACATTAACTATATTAAAAAAATAAATTAATTAACTGATTTAAAGTTAATTAAAAAAAAGTGTTTTAATTCTGGTAGATGAGGGTTAAAAAACCGCGAGAACGAGGTGCTATAACGAATTGCAAGTCCGCGGTTTCGGATGAACGGGTTGCTGAGTTAATACACAGTGACCCGTTCTAAAATAAGTTTATCGTTTTATTAAATTGGCCATTGTATCTCATTAAACTGTTTAAAATATTTTTCCCCTAATTCTTTTTCTACACCATTTACGAAAGCAATATTTCCTAAAAGCCAATCTTTAAAGTTTCTATTTGTGATTTTTGAAGTCGTAAGATGATTTTGAACACCGTTTTTTATACAGTGATGTAAATGATGTTCAATTTCAAGTTTCTTCTTTTTCGGGACTGTAACTATATCGTTGTGTACAGATAGACCTGTCACGAAAAAAGGATTTCCACGCTTGAGTATTTTGGTCTTAGAATAATTTGGATATAGATTTTCGTCTTTTATTATTCTGTAAACAACCTTTTTGATTTTAGATAAAGTTTTAATCGTACCTGAAAAAGTTAAGTCATCAGCATATCTTGTGTAATTCAAATTATTTTTATCTGCTAACTTTTGCAATCTATTGTCAAGGCTAATTGCAATAATATTTGATATTTTAGGGCTTGATGGCGCACCTTGTGGAACAACACCCAATCCGTCTTGTTCTATTTTCTGTTTTAAATGTTGTTCCTTTTTTTTGAAAGAACTGAAAAAATTGTTATCTGGAACTATTGTGCAGATTTTAGCTAAAGAGACACTTAGATTTGTGTGATACCCCAACGATTTGAACAAACCATAAACCCTTTTTTCATTTATTGAATCGTAAAATCGCAATAGGTCAATCTTCAAAACACCTTCTTGTTTCAAATGCTTTTCAGCATTTAGTTTAATTGATGTTTCAGGGTCAAAACCTTTACAAGATTTATTAGAATTCTTTTTATTGAGAATGTTTTCAAGAATCCATCTTTGCAAATATTTTAATTCATCTTGTGGTGTTTGTATAACTCTAAAACCTCCTCGTTTTTTCTTGAGTTTAAATCTTTTATAATTGCTCTGGCGATTCGATTTACAAATAGTGTTTACGCTTTCAAAATCAATGTCAGCCATTAAACACAAATGATTGACTGAGAAAATGACTGGAAAACCATTTTTCACTAAAGCATTTTTGTAAGCTTCAATATCTCCGAAATTTTCGGATTGGTGATTTTTTTTATTATTCAACAGAAAAGTCATAAAGGCAACCCTAATTTAAATGATGCGAAGCATCATATTCAGCACGAATCCAAAGGATTTTGTGCTGAAAATGTTGAAAAGACGCTTCAGTCCTACTCGGATTACTACCCAAGCTTTCTTGTCCTTTAATTGCAAATTGACTTGAAATTGCTTGCCTTTTATAACTTTTCCATTGAATATTTTTGGTAAATAATTTACTTCTCTAATCCTATAATAATCTTGCGTTTCTTTTTCTGTTTTTCTTTTTCTTGATTCGATACATTTTTTTGCGTCATCATATAAACTAAGTCCAAATGATGTTAATGTTCCGTCTGAATTCATTATTCCTTTAACAACACATTCATTAATAATTGTCTCATAATCTGTATACATTATACCTAAAATCTGACAAATACTAACTGATGTATATTTTTTTCTTGACAATTTTATTATTGAATAAATTGAGTAATCAATTTTATT
>CAZWXC010000537.1:0-2654 GCA_964637935.1 uncultured Flavobacteriales bacterium
GAAATTGAAACTTGGGTAACGGCCACCAACGCTTGCGGAAGCGTGAGCGATACGGTAATAATCACCATATTACCTCAACCCAACATCGCTTGGTTTTCAGATTCCATTTTGTGCAATCAGGCTTTGCCCGTAGTTACAAATCCAAACACATTTGGCGTTGAATACACGCTGCTTTACAACTTCAATTCCTCGGTGTTTGACACCGTATTTGATTGGACCATCGACACCGCTGGTCTTTACTATTTAGTGGCTGAAAACAGGTGTGACACGCTTGTGAGAAGAGCATTCTTGAATCCTCAACAAATCATTGAAAAAGAGCTGTTGCAATCCATTGCACTTTGCCCAGGCGAAGAAGTGGTGTTAGATGCCTTTTGGGAAGGCTCAAGCTATGCTTGGAGTGAAAATGTGGATGCTACGTTGTTGAATGATAGTGCGATCACGGTCACTTCGGCTCCGCTCAGTGACCAATCGGGTTCGCTCAGTGACCAGACAGGTACAGAAACCTACACCGTAACCATCACCAATCCGCCATGTGTGCGAACGCTAAGCACCACGGTTATTTTTTTGAGTGAAGACAGTTGCGGAAACACATGTGCTTTTTCGGTTCCTAACGTATTCACGCCCAACCAAGATGGCGTAAATGACGCTTTCAGAATCACCAATTCTTGCGAAAGCCAAAGCTTCCGATTTTCGATTTATAACCGCTGGGGAACGCTGGTTCATTCTGGCGCAGAATCCATTGCTTATTGGGATGGAACATCGAATGGAGCATTCGTAAACAGTGGCGTTTACTTCCTAATCATTGAATACACTGACAGCACTGGCCAAGAAAAAACAGTGAAAACTGCGGTGAGTGTGTTGAGGTAGGTTTTTTTAGACCTTAGAAGATAGACTGGAGACCTTAGACTGTTTAGGTCTTGTGTCTTTAGTCTTCAATTCTTTTCTCTTGTTATTCTCAAATATTTGTGTTTTTTTTGTTTTATAACTTAAAAACCAAATCATTATGAAAACGACAAATTTCCTTTTTATGCTAGTTGTGATGTTACTATTTACGAATGGCCTTTTTGCACAATCTACTAGTCTCCGTATCACAAATAATACAGACTATCGTTTATGGATAAGGGCTGTGGCAATTGACCCAACCTGTTCGTCAAACATTGGCACGACTGTGTATGTTGTAGACGGCAGTGGTTGCACTTTACCTAATGTAGTAAACATTGCGCCAGTTGCATCTTCAACTTACACCTGGGAAATTGTGGAGATTTTGAATATACCTCCAACAAGCTCTTGTCTTGCAATGTTGCCCAACTTTGACTCCCATACTTTGATCTCTAATCCGTATAATAGCTGCCCAGACTTTTTTCCAGCTAATTGGACAGTACTTGTGAACTGCAATATTTTATGTACCTCCCTACCCTGTTGCCCCCTCAATCCAAATATGAATTCAGCTTTCATATCCGGCCAGGATGTACACATTAACTAGATTTGTTTTATGTGGATAAATGTCTATAAGCATAGTTTTCAAAAGATGGCGATCATATTTATTATGGCGCCATCTTTTGCTCTTGGACAGAATTACATGAAAAACTGGGCAATGGCTACTAGCACAATGCTCACATTTCAAAACTCGGCAATTACCACATCATACTCAGCTGGTTACATCCCATTAAACTCTATTTCGGCAAGCGACAGAAATGGAAATTTGATGTTCTATTTGCATGGAAATAGTGTTTATAATTCAAATCATGTTCCTATGCCCGATGCGGATAGCATGCGCACTAAGATCCATAGGTCTGGAATATATTTTCCATTCTTGAATGATACCAATCGATATTTTTTAATCCATCAAGGAAATGATGACCCAACAAATACAGTCAACGGAGTTAAATTAAACTACTCCATTGTAGACATGAGTTTGGATGGCAGTTCAGGCAACATTGAATTGCCTTATAAAAACGTGCCCATTGTGGAGAATTCTTCGGAAAGCATTCATGCAACAGCACATAGAAATGGTCAACAAGCTTGGTTAGCTTTTAAAAAAAAAGACAGTACCTCTATTTCATTTGTGCTGATTAGCGACACCATTGACACCATTATTAACCGTGAAGCACTTAAGCCGGGAGATCAAAATATAACTACTGAAGAATATCAATTGAAATTTTCACCTGATGGTAAATGGCTTATGTATTCATGTGAATATAACACAGTAAACGAGTTAATTATTTATCATTTTAATAACGAAACGGCAGAAATTAAGTATTTCAAATCTATTTCAAATCCAATTTCTAATGCAAATTACAACCCCTTATGCTTTTCATCCAATAGTAGCTTACTCTATTTTGGGCAAAATAATATTGGCCTCAATAATCGGTTATTATATCAATTTGACTTTGCGAATGAGATAGAACCTTTGTTGATTGATACACTAGATCAATTAGTTGATATGAAGCTTGACCCAGAGCGGAGAATTCTTTTCATTCCAGTGGACGTTTTTAATGTTGGAGCTATTTTAGCTCCAAACACCATAGGAACAGGGTGTAATGTTATTGATTCTATTGTAAGTTTTTATCCGTTTAATGTAGACTCAGACTTTCCCAATTACATTTCCAACTGGTTCAACACTAGCTTTTGTGTAGAACAAAACTGTGTTTCAG
>CAZWXC010000538.1:0-2654 GCA_964637935.1 uncultured Flavobacteriales bacterium
TTGGCACAAGTGCAAAATCTACTACTTGCGACTTATCACTTTTTACGCGCATTGCCAGTCTTCCATAACCAATCATCGAGGCTAATAAAGAATCCGTAGCGTAATAGGTTTCAATGCGGTAGTAGCCATTGATATCGCTCGTAGTACCTGTTTTAGTGTCTTTGAAATAGATGTTTACAAACGGAAGCGGCTCGCCTGAAGTTTTGTCAAAAACTTTACCTGTAACCAGCGTTTTTTGCGCGTGCAAAGCCGTGCCCAAAAGGCAAATAATTAAAACCAAAATGGTAGAAAAACCTGTTTTAAACGCTTTGTTATACAATTTCTAAATCTATTCGCGGTAAGCAGTAAAGCTACAAGTTTACTTGGCTTCTTTTTTCACAACCATACCCGAAATACGAATACTTACTTCGTATAAAATCATGATAGGAATAGAGACGAAAACTTGGCTAAAAACGTCAGGTGGAGTGATTACTGCAGAAAGAATAAGTGCACCAACAAAGGCATGTTTTCTAAAAGCGCGAAGAATTTTTGGTGAAAGCAAACCAAGTTTTGTTAGAAAATAGACAAGAATTGGAAGTTCGAAAACTCCACCGCATGCCAAAACTATGGTTGTAACCAGCGTGTTATAAGTGCTTAGTGTGGGATTGTTCACCACCAACTCACTCACTTGATAATTCATTAAAAAATTAACCGAAAGCGGTGAAATCATGAAATAACCAAAGCTTACACCTGACAAAAAAAGCAAGGAGGCAAAAAACACGAAACCTCTCGCTCCATTTCGTTCTTCTTTTTTCAATCCGGGCTTAATAAAACGCCAAACTTCCCAAAGCAAATAAGGGAAAGCGATTACTAATCCGGCAATCAAAGAAATCATGATGTGAGCCGAAAACTGACCTGCCATGGTAAGGTTGGTCAGGTTTGGTAAATTTTGACCTATGCAAATGCTGCCTTCTGGAAAAAATGAAGGAAGCAGATCACTCATTTTGTTTGAGAGTTTGCACAACACGCGATAGGTTATGAAATCTGCTTTTTTTGGACCAAAAAGTATGGTATCGAAAACAATGTTTTTATAAACAAATGCAAACCCCGAAGCAACAATAATTGCGATTACAGATCTTACAATATGCCATCTCAACACCTCGAGATGATCTAAAAAAGACATCTCTTGTTCTTCACCAATTAACTGTTTGTCTGCCATAAGAGCGGGCAAAGATATGCTCATAAATCAGCTATAAGAATGAGATTTGCATTTAGTCAAGAAAATGCTTTTATTTTGTACCCGTGAAAACGCCAGCTACCAAAATATTTTTCATCCTAGTTTTATCTGTATTCGGCCTTTCGGGTTTGAAGTGCGATAGCTTTAATGTAGCTCAATCTGAACCAATTGTTGCGAACTCATCCAATACAGAGCAAATTGTATTGTCGAGTCAAGTGCGTGAGAACATTGCTCAAGAACGCGAAGAAAAAGAGAACTCTTCAGACTTCATTTTCCATTTTCCAAACATTTTTGACGTATTTCGCTCTCTGTTTTAAGCACAACGCCTTGTTGTTTGTTTAATGTGCAAAGAGGGATGATATGAAGCGTGAATTTGTGCCTTCAAAGGCAGTAATCTACTGGTTATACTTAGGGATAGTTTTAGTGCTTGGCATGGTTGTAATTGGCGGAATGACGCGCCTCACCCATTCGGGCTTATCTATGGTGCATTGGACTTTTACGGGTTCTTTACCGCCATTGAATGAAGTAGCTTGGCAAGCCGAATTTGAAAAATACCAGCAATCGCCAGAGTTTAAAGAACTTCATACACACTTTAAATTAGCCGAGTTTAAGTCCATTTATTGGTGGGAATATATTCACCGCATGTTTGGGCGAATGATTGGCTTAATATTCATCTTTCCGTTTATCTTTTTTCTACTTAAAAAGAAAATTCCAAAATCACTATTACCACATTTCTTTACCATTTTGGCTTTGGGTGCTTTTCAGGCATTCTTGGGTTGGTTTATGGTAAAAAGTGGTTTAGTTGATGTGCCGCGCGTAAGTCATTACCGGCTTGCTGCACACTTGAGCACAGCATTTATTGCGTGCAGTTACATTCTTTGGGTCGCTTTAAAATACCGTTATTTTGGCGAAGAAACTAGGTCCGTTTTGTCCGATCGAAAAAATGCCATTACCATCGGGGTATTGGTTTTCATTCAAATAGTTTGGGGAGCCTTTGTTGCTGGATTAAAAGCAGGTTGTGTGCACAATACTTGGCCATTGATGGATGGAAGCATTATTTCACCTGCGGTTACCGTGATGGAACCGTTTTTATCCAATTTTATTGAAGGGAAATCGGGTGTTCAGTTTATTCACCGAACACTCGGCTTGATAATAGTTGGGTTTGTAAGCTTTGTGCTTTACAAAGCACTGAAAACCGAACAACGCACCAAGAAGTCTATCGTAATAGTTGCTTCAGCCATCTTTATTCAGTTTACTCTTGGAGTTTTAACCTTGCTCTTAGAAGTGCCAATCAGCTTAGGAGTCATTCATCAAGTAATGGCATTGATTGTTCTGCTAACAGTGGTGAATTTTTATTACCGAGCTAGTTATAGTTTGGTTTAGTTTTTCATGATTGTTTTAGATACGCGGTTTCCTTCCGATATCCATTTTTCAGATG
>CAZWXC010000539.1:0-2648 GCA_964637935.1 uncultured Flavobacteriales bacterium
TTGACAATCACTATGAAATTTACGATGCTCAATTACTTTGGCTCGATAGCATGCAGCATTTTTTTAGTGATTCCATAGCGTTTTCGAATTGGAATGAAGAAAGCGGCATTCAAACTACTCCTAATGAAGTGTACAGGCAAGGAAGTAAAATTGAACTTGAACTAAAATTGACTAAGCCAGAGGTTATTCATATTGATATCATGGATTTAAGTGCCAATGTGGTGCAAAGCAGTGAGTCTTTGTTTGGAATAGGAAACCATTCCATTGAAATTGAAACGAAAAACTTGAACTGGGGAGTTTATAACATTGAAATCAAAGGCGAAAAATTATTAAAACGCTTCAAAATAATGATCAGAGGATGAGCAACGTAAGCACAATTACAATTAAGAAAGGCCGTGAAAAATCGTTGCAACGAAAGCATCCATGGGTGTTTTCAGGTGCTATTCAAAGTATTGAAGGCAATCCGAAAGATGGCGAACTTGCCGCTGTTATGTCACACAACAAAGACTTTTTAGGCATTGGTCATTACCAAAATAATAGTATCACTGTCAAAATATTAAGTTTTGAAAACGAGGCAATTGACCAAGCTTGGTATGATAAAAAAATAGGTGAAGCAAAAGCTATGCGTGAAGCGCTTGGATTTCCGAGTAAGCTGACTAATGCTTATCGATTGGTGCATGGTGAAGGCGATGGAATACCAGGGCTCATCATAGATATTTATGCAGGAGTAGCTGTTATTCAATCTCATAGCCCTGGTATTACCCAAGCTTTGAAAATTATTGCAAAAACGCTTCAAAGTTTAGGTTTTGAAAATGTGGTTTCGAAGCCTGTTGGCAAAGAAAAACCTCAGGTTTTGGCTGGAGAAGTGAATGAAATTACCAGTGCTTTAGAGTCTGGCGCGACTTATCAAATCGACATTATTGGAGGTCAAAAAACAGGTTTCTTCTTAGATCAACGAGACAACAGAGACATGCTCAATTCATTGGCCAAGGATAAAACTGTTTTTAATGTGTTTAGTTATACAGGTGGCTTTAGTATTGCCGCATTGATGGGTGGAGCAGAGAAAGTGTTTAGTGTTGATAGCTCTGCAGGTGCACTTAGCCTAGCCGAGCAAAATGCCAATGTAAATGGCTTTGCCAACAAGCATGTATCGTTAAAAGTAGACGCTGTTCCTTATCTTGAAAACATGACGGAAACCTATCCGATCATTGTATTAGATCCACCAGCTTTTGCAAAGCACAAAAGCGCTAGACACAATGCTATTCAAGCGTATAGACGAATCAACGAAGCGGCAATAAAAAAAGTAGAAAAGGGTGGTTATTTGTTAACGTTTTCTTGCTCTCAAGTGGTTGATAAACAAATGTTTTATGACACCATTATGAGCGCTGCAATTAATGCTGGTCGACAAGTTCAGGTATTAAAACATTTACGTCAACCGGCAGACCATCCTGTTAGTCTTTTTCATCCTGAGGGCGAGTATTTGAAAGGTCTATTATTAAGAATTTCATAAATTTTTAATTTAAGTAAATCTAGTAAGGGATTTTATTACGTACTTAGTGCCAATCCCTATGATGATGAAAATCGTAAAGAAGAAACTTAGTAAACTATCTGCCAGTTATTACGTGCCGTTACCTTATGCAATGGCTATTCATAGGTCTATAAGCCGCGAAGAAGCCGATCAAAATCTGTTTGCAGGAATGCAGTTATATTTCAGGAAAATGGAAATTCCTAGCATGTCAATAGCAGTAATGGCATACTATAATGATAGATACAACTACATTGGTTTTGTTCCTAATGGAATGCTATCTAGGATTGAAGAACTATTGAATTTTGAAGATTCACTTCTGGTAAGTCTAGAACGAGTGCATTGTAATAGATTGGCGAATACTTTTTGGATTACCATTGACGAGCTACCTAATGTTGTCAATTTAGATTTTTAATAGGTCAAACCAATCATTATTGATACTCAAGTTTGGCTTTTAGAGCGTTATTTTACTTTTTTATAAACCACTCTTTTTTGGAAGAGGAGTTCCAGAAGTTTGATAGAATAACATCCCCATGCCAAATATCCAAGAGAGCAAGTTTTGGAACCAAATAATAGGTTCAAAATCTGAGTTCAGTTTACAAAACAGAGCGTTGCATGCAATCATTGCTATTGGTTCTATTTTCATCTCTTTTTTATTTTTTGTAAATCTTTTTTTCGGCAACTCTTATGTTGCTTTGTTTTTGGGAATTGTATTACTGTTAGCTCCATTGGTTTATTTCTTATCTCGAATTCAAAGACAACACACACTCGCAGCTGGATTATTAGGTTTTGTTGTCATTGGAATTTTCGTCACTTCGTTTTTGCTAAAGTCTGGAACGGAGGGCCCCGCCTTGTTTTTGCTGCCCATTTTTTATTTCATTATCATAGGATTTGTACCTAAAAAGGTGCGCAATTATTTCCTGCTGTTCTATGTTTTTTTGGGTACCTCACTGATCATTTGGGAATATGTTAACCCCGAAATTTTTTTATTCAACTATTTAAGTCGAGAAATACTTTTTCAAGATATTGTGGCAACAGTGATTACGGGATTGGTATTGACACATGTGATTACCACTTTCGTTTTAAACACTTTTAGTAGCGAGCATGAAAGTTTGCTCAAAGC
>CAZWXC010000540.1:0-872 GCA_964637935.1 uncultured Flavobacteriales bacterium
AGATTGGTAGATATTTTCGTTGCTTTAACATCCTTAGCAAGCTTGCCGCTCACTTTGCTTTTGGTGGATGAAAAATTTGGTCTAGTGAAAAACATTTTTAGTGTTTTGAAAGGAAAAAAATCTTGGGTTGGATTAGATCAAAGAGGATTAACGCAGGACTTTCCGAAACTCAAACAAGGAATTATTCACCCATTGATCAACGTAATCATTGGTAGCGAGAAGAAAAACCTTTCCATAGCAGAAAACGTATCCTACTTGAAAAATTACAGTGTAGTTTCAGATATTAAATTGATTCTGACTCATTTTCAATTAATAGGAAATTGAAAAATCGTTATCAACAAAAATCATCGTTAAGTTTGCTCTAATGAAATTGTTTTCAAAACACACATTCATCTTGATTTTAATAGCCGCATTTACAATGCCATCTTGCATGATTTTAGATGGTTCAAACGGCTATAGAAAGAAAAATAAATGCTGCGGTATTATAAAGTGTGATATGCACAGAAGAAGCAATGCGAAAAAGCGCAAGCATGCGGTAAGCGGTCACAAATCGCTGAAAAAGAAGGAGCAGCGTATCAAGCGTGGCTACTAATATTTATCGAAAGATTTTCCTTTTGTTTAGCTCGCGCTGATAGCGTTTAGCGTTATTGATGTGCTCGCGATAACTCACTGCAAAATTGTGATATCCACTAAAATCTTCTTTCGCACACATGAAAATGTAGTTGTGTTTACTGGCATTGAGCACAGCGTCAAGCGAACTTAATTCTGGTAACAAAATCGGCCCCGGAGGTAATCCTGCATTTTGATATGTATTATATGGCGAGTCCACTTGCTTGTGAACATTCAGTACACGCTTTATACTATAATCGCCC
>CAZWXC010000540.1:882-2644 GCA_964637935.1 uncultured Flavobacteriales bacterium
CGCCCAAAGCATGAATCAATGTTGGATCCGATTCTAGTTTCATTCCCTTTCTCAAACGATTCAAATACAAACCGGCTACATCGTCTCTTTCATCAGGATGCGCTCCTTGCTCTGACTGAACAATACTAGCTAAAACGAACACTTCAGACTGTGTTAAGCCAATATTTCTTGCTTTTGTTTTGCGTTCATCGGTCCAAAAGCGTTTATATTCTCTCGCCATTCTTTCAATGAATTCTTCGGCAGATGTATTCCAATAAAACTCATAAGTATTGGGAACAAACAACGTAAAAATGGAAGTCGTTGTGAAACCATACTTCGAACAAAAATTAGGGTCGGTCAGTTTTTGCATGATTTGCGCACTATCAGCTTCAATGTAGCTTGAAACTTGTGCTGCCAATTGCGTTTTATTTCTAACCGAACGCACAACTACTTTCACAGGCTTTTGCTCTCCGATTCGCAGCAGATTGATGAGCTTGTTATTGCTCATTCCGTCAAAAATCAAATACCGCCCGGGCTTTACTAATTCAGGATATTTCTTTTGTTGTGCAACCCACTCAAAACCAGCTTTATCCTTAATGATGTTCTGATCCACCAAAGCAGTTTTCACACTGTCATAAGTCCAATTGCTTTTAATGTAAAACTCCACTGACGATTGGCTTAAATCAACATTTGAAGCATAGATTCTACCATAATATTCCCATGCCAAATAACCGAAAAACATAATGGCAACTAAGAAGACACCACCCACAAACTTCAAACTAGCTTTCATCTTATCAGCTGGTAAAAGATCTGATCAACGTAGTTCTGCCCTGCCCAAAGCCATTCTTTTTTAATTCCTGTTCGTATAAATCCCGCTGATTCAAACAACTTTTGGCTAGAATGATTGCTCGACAAGACTTCGGCATACAAACTATGCACTTCGAGAAGATTGAAGCAATAATTGATCGTTAGCAAAAGGGCTTCCTGTGCATATCCTTTTCCTCTATGCATTTCATCAACAAGCACACCCAAGCCTACTCTTTTGTTTTTGTGGTCAAAATCAAATAAATCGATGCAACCAACCGCTTCTTGTTGATGGTTTGAAATAATCAAACGAAGTTGGTTCGAAGCAAAAATGTCGTTTGCATCTTCAATAAACTGCAAGATTTGATGTTTGCTATATGGAGCTACAGTATTACTCACCAACCAATTTTCAGGATCATTCTCCCAAGAATAAATCACATCAACATCTGATGGCTCCGCAGCTCTAAGCGCTATCTTTTCACCTTTCAACATTATTCCTTCCAATTACCTTCAAACACACTTTTCACGGGTCCTTTTTTCCACACTTTGGTGTACAAGCTTTCGATATGATCAAAACATACTTCTAAATCTCCTCCTATTGCTTTCACCTTTACTTCTGTATCCACCAATTTCCAATGATTCATGGCAATGGCAGCGGCAGTAACTCCTGTTCCGCAAGCTAAGGTTTCATTTTCTACACCGCGTTCGTAGGTTCTGATGTACACAATTCCGTCTTTCAATTCTACAAAGTTGACATTCACACCTTTTTCGCGAAAGCGATCATTATATCTGATTTTCCTAGCTTCTGTAACTAAGTCAATGCTCGCAATATTGCTTCTCAATTCTATATAGTGCGGTGACCCCGTATCAAGTAAACAGCTATTTTCGGTAAGATCTTCAATCGATGCTACATCTATCATTTCTAGAGAAATAGCATTAGTTGAATGAACGATTGCCTCATGAGCGCCATCAATAGCTA
>CAZWXC010000541.1:0-2642 GCA_964637935.1 uncultured Flavobacteriales bacterium
AATTACATAGTCATATTGCGTTTTTTCGAGCTCGGCTTTGGCTTCGCTTACATGCTTGTCAATCGCAATTACATGATCAATATTCGGGTTTGAAGTGAGTAAACCAGCATATGACTTTTTGGTGATGAAGTGCAGTATCACCTCGCCATCAAGCTGTTGCTTCAAAGCGCGCACAATGGGTGTGGTCAGCACTATGTCGCCAATGCTGCTAAACCGAATAATGAGTATGTGGATTTTCGAATTCAGTTCTTGGATTTTAAACCACGAATTTGACTTAATTTTTTAAGCCAAATGGCTTAAATCATACTTTAGCCACGAATGACACGAATTTGCACGAATTTTTTCTGAACCATCACTCATCTCGGATGCTATGCCCCAACTTACACAGATTATTTACAAAGAAGAGGTCTACAATATAATAGGAGCGTGCATGGAAGTTCATAACCAATTGGGCCACGGCTTTTTAGAAGCTGTTTGCCAAGAAGCACTGGAGATTGAGTTCGCAGAAAGGGCCATCAATTATGAAAGAGAAGTACCATTCCAAATAGCGTATAAAGGAACTGTGCTTAAGCACAGTTACATTGCTGATTTTCTTGTGTTTGATTCAATTATACTAGAATTAAAATCTACAACAGAAATTCACCCATCTCATATCGCACAAACAATTAATTACTTGAGATCATCTGGAAAAAAGCTAGGCTTAGTCGTAAACTTTGGAAAAGAAAAACTCGAGTATAAAAGAATCGTTCTCTGATCAATTGTTGTCGCTCATAGTTTAACTATTTTAAATTATTCGTGTTCATTCGTGCTATTCGTGGCTTAACTAATTCAGACCTTTGCCACATGCTAATTGATAGTCACACACACTTATATTCTAATCAGTTTTCTGAAGATTTTGATGAAATGATTGCTCGGGCAACCGAAGCAGGCGTAGCGCATTTTTTACTGCCAAACGTTGACGTTGAATCCATTGACGCCATGCACACAGTAGTGGATAAACTCCCTGGCCGCGCACATGCCATGATGGGTTTGCACCCTTGCTCGGTAAAAGAAGAGTGGGAATCACAGCTTGCCACCATGCGCGCTCACATCGACCACAAAACCCGCCACTATTGCGCTATTGGCGAAATTGGCATCGATTTGTTTTGGGACAAATCAACGCTCGACATACAAATTCAAGCGTTTGAGACGCAAATAAACTGGGCAAAAGAACTCGGTTTACCCATTGTGATTCATGTGCGCGATGCCTTTAACGAATGTTTTGAAGTAATGGATCGTATGATCGATGATCGCCTTTCAGGTGTGTTTCACTGCTTTTCAGGCAACAAAGAACAAGCGCAAAAAATCATTGATTACAAGACTTTCAAGATGGGCATCGGTGGGGTGGTCACCTTCAAAAACGGAAAAATCGATCAGTTTTTAGCCGACTTTGATTTAAACCATTTTATCCTAGAAACCGACTCGCCATACCTAGCTCCAGTGCCTTTTCGCGGAAAGCGAAACGAAAGTGGATACACTGCTTTAGTAGCGAAAAAAATGGCCGAATGCTTTGGGGTTTCAGAAGAAGTCATAGCTTCGACAACTACCAAGAATTGCATAGCGCTTTTCAAGCTAAACTTATAAGTATGAAATATTTTTTCTCGTTCGCTTTGGTTGCATTTACACTTGGCGTTTTTGCACAAGACAGCACAAAAAACGCTCTGAATGAAAAGCTTTTGGAGCGGAAAGCAATGAGAAAAACCAAGGCTGAACAGCGCAGAGCAAACACTGGCAATGTGCCTCAAATCATACTTGGCGCTTACGCTGACACCTACTATGCTTATTACCTGAATGGCGAAGCCAACAAGCAACAAGTGCACAATTGCATTGGTGCTTACAACCAAACTTTTGGCTTGAACGTGGCCCAAATAAGTGCAGAGTTTGAAGGTGTTCACTTTCGTGGAAAAGTGACTTTGCAGTTTGGCGATATTCCAAACATTGCCTGGACAGGTGTTTCTGCTGCTCAAGAAGCTTATGCCGGAATCAAACTTGGAGAACGCACTTGGTTCGATCTCGGATATTTCAAAACGCATATCGGTGCCGAAAGCTTTTTGCCAAAAGACAACCTGATGAGTCAGA
Organism: uncultured Flavobacteriales bacterium; assembly: GCA_964637935.1. Classification (GTDB taxonomy): domain Bacteria; phylum Bacteroidota; class Bacteroidia; order Flavobacteriales_G; family Salibacteraceae; genus SHAN690. The sequence continues at coordinate 2,119 of CAZWXC010000541.1, forward strand.
TTGCGCTGGCTACTTTTTACGGACCATTTTATCAAAGCGGAGCACGTCTTATGCACAAATCCAAAAGCGGCTGGGACCTACAAGCGCACTTAATCAGCGGTTATAATAGACAGATTGACAACAATAAAAAACCGAGCATAGGTTTACTGATTTCGAAAGAATTTTCAGACCACGTAACAGTGAGCTATAGCAACCTGTTTGGCGAAGAAGAAGTGAGTGTAAACAATGCTGATTTCTTGTTTTACAACAACATTTACACAAACCTCACTTTTGGTAAATGGAAAGCACAATTAAGTGCCGATGTGGCCACACAAATGGGCAAATTTGAGTTTGGCAGACCAAGTGAAAACAACTTGCTCTTTGCCAGTTTTGCAACGGTAAAACGCAGTATTAAAGGTCCTCATTCCATCTCGCTAAAAGGTGAATGGTTTTATGATCCGAGCAGCATCAATAGCAGAAATTTTACGCCCGAAGCTCAAAACATCAGCGCATCAAACGTGCCCGTTTATCAATCAGAATTAGTG
>CAZWXC010000542.1:0-2637 GCA_964637935.1 uncultured Flavobacteriales bacterium
TGGCCGGTGAAGCAAGTGTTGTTGTAAACGCTGGTGGATCATTCTCTGATTATGACTGGAGTAATGGAGCTAATACTGCAGAGGTAACATTCACAACAAGTGGAACTTATACACTTACAGTAACTGATACTAATGGCTGTTCTACAAGTGATGTTATCAATGTTGAGATTTGGCCTTTAGGTGTAAATCAAGTTGAAGCAACAACTATGAGCGTTTATCCTAATCCATCTACTGGAATCTTCAACCTGACTTTGGGCAATGTTCCAGCTGATCAAGTTGAATTGGTAGTATTGAATGTAAACGGTCAAGTTGTTACTACCACTACAGCTGCTGCAAGCAACGGAATCATTACTGATGTAATTGATTTAGGAAATGCTGCATCAGGAATTTACTTCTTACAAGTAAATATCAACGGTAGTGTATCTACACTTAGATTGAATGTTCAATAAGCCTTAGGCTCAGAACTAAAAATAAAGCCCTGACGGATAAACCGTCAGGGCTTTTTTGTTTCCAAACCTATAAGCCGGATTCTGTCGTGGCTTGTCATTTATCTATTCAGTCTACCCTCTCAGTTCGGACGAGCAGCCCTCAAACCTGAGTTTACATGACCTTTCAGCCCACAAGGTTTACCCAAATTCCGATTACTCGAAAAGCGCGTGAGCTCTTACCTCACGTTTTCACCCTTACCTCGAAACTAGTTCGTGGCGGTTTATTTTCTGCGGCACTTTCTGTTACCAGCTTGCGCTAGTACCCATCGTTTCTGACGGTATGGTGCTCTGTGCTGTCCGGACTTTCCTCCATCTCGATTACTCGAAACAGCGACAAACCAGTTTGGATTGCAAAACTACTTTTATTATCTGATGATTACTTCGGTGGCACCGTATCCATAAGTACGATAAGGTGCATCATGAAACTCAACCTTATCTTGGTTGCTCAACCATTTGTGTATTTCTGTGCGAAGCACTCCCTCACCTACTCCATGTATCAAAATGATTTTTCGGTAACGCTTGTCAATTGCTTCACGCACAAAACTTCTACATCTATTCATTTGATATTCCAAACGCTGACCATTGGTCATGTGTTCATATCGATCAAGCAATTCATGCATGTGCAAGTCAAGTTCGTAAACAGATTCTCTCACATCGCCAATTTTGGTCAATTTTTGTTTGCCTTCAATGCGATTGAGTTTATCTTTTGCAGAAATTTCATGCGGTTCCATTGGTCTATAAACCAAATCATCAAACTCAACCTTTACCAATTGATGGGTTAAAAAATTCAATTCAATTCCATCAATTTCAGCCACAATGGTTTCACCATTTATTGCCGTAACAACGCCTTGTCCCAGATCATCTACCAATCTAACCTTATCACCAACTAATAATTGCATCGAACAAAATTACTGTTGTTACCATAGCCAAAAGCTATAATCAACCATTAGGGTTTAATTTCGTTAGTTGAAAAGATGGAGCGCTTTGCAAAAGCATATGAACTATTGGGATTAGAAGTAGGCGCTGATCCAAAACGCGTGAAAAAAGCGTATCGTAAACTTGCTTTAAAATACCATCCAGATGTAAATCCTTCGGCCGAAGCGAGCGAGAAATTTTTACTCATAAAGAAGGCTTATGATATAATTATTACTGCTGAACGAACATTTAATGGCAATGAAGATGTTGCATTAACGCAAGAAGACGAATCGTCAGCTGAAAATTCTGCCAGCGAAAAAGACAGAGCAAGGCATAAACTTTCGCGTGAAGAGCGGCTGAAAATGGCGCGTGAAGCGCAACGCAAACATGAGGAGTTTTTAATCAGAAAAGATGCAAGACAGTTTAAACGTTTCAAAAACAGTGCAGCTTACCGATGGACAATAATCGCGACCTATGTTTCATTGGCATTTTTCACGCTTATTCTTGCTGATGCCTTTTTAGTTTTTGAGCAGCACCGCGGTTTTGTGGTAGATAAAAAGCCTGTAAGAATTGAAATTTTAGGTGAAAGTTTCACTTGGAAGTATAAACTTGAATTTAAAGATGGCACTTCTATAAATTTACCATTGAATGTAGGAAATCAGATTGCTGGCGGATATTACGTAACTGTGAATAAAAGCGCCATATTTCAGGATATTCCAGAAATAAATGTAATTAATCATGATTTTAAACAATTCAAGATTGATGGTTTCAACAAACCGCCCTACTTATTTTTTCTGATTTTTTTGGGCGTGCCATTGCTCTACTTTTTTGTAGACAAACCTAGCGCAGTGTTTTACAGTGCTGGGGCTTATAGTAGACTTTTCGTCTGGTTTTTTATTCTGTTTTACATCCTTTTTTAAGGTGCTATCGCTTGCATCAAGTATCCGCAAATCAAAGCACCATAAGTACCTAAAGCATAGCCCAAAACAGCAAGTAACACCCCAACTGGAGCTAACGATGGGTGAAAAGCAGCCGCCACAACTGGCGCTGAAGCCGCTCCACCAATATTGGCTTTTGAACCCACTGCCAAAAAGAAAAATGGAGCTCGAATTAATTTTGCAACCAAGAATAAAAGTAAAACATGGATTGCCATCCAAACCAATCCTACCAAGAATATAGCTGGGTCTTCAAACACTTCCATCACATTCATTTGCATTCCAATTGTTGCAACGAG
>CAZWXC010000543.1:0-2636 GCA_964637935.1 uncultured Flavobacteriales bacterium
ATAAACCCTAGTTTGATTTTAGGCCCAGCGCTTAATCCTGGATCGGTTACCTCAGAAAGTTACGCCATTTTGAAGCAAGTAGGCGATGGCACCTTAAAAATGGGCGCACCAAAACTGAGCCTTGGCTTGGTAGATGTGCGTGACGTGGCAGAGGCACACATGCAAGCAGGCTTTAACCCAAAGGCAAATGGTCGCTACATCACTTCCGCACATAACACCAACTTATATGACATGGCGCAAACACTTCAACCAAAGTATGGTGCTAAATATCCTATTCCAACCGCTGTTTTACCAAAATGGCTTTTGATGCTTGTTGGGCCAATGGCAAACAAAGCTTTTAGCCGCAAATTCATTCGCAACAATGTGAATATTGAGTGGAAAGCAAACAACAATAAAATCAAATCAGAACTTGGAATTCAATTTTTACCCCTAGCCAAAACCATGGAAGATTCTTTCCAATTGATGATCGATGAAAAAATGATTCCAATAAAATAAGCCATGGAAATTGATTTGATTAAACACACTTCTGAATGGGCAATGGTAGACGCCATTCAAGGAAAACTAATGCTAGCCTTTGGGCTGGTATTAGCTGTTGTAGTTTTCTTCATACTCAAAGGAGAAAATCCTATTCTAAAAGGCATGCTCATTCCTGTTGTGCTAGCGACTTTGATCAATTTAGGCTATGGCGGATTTCTAACATATAGTCGCCCACATCACGCGCCCAAAACCGCAGAAATTGCTAACACTTCTGTTGCAAACGCAGTAAATCAGGAGCTAGTAAAAGCGCGAAGAGATGATTGGAATTACACCATGATTAAGCGTGTTTGGCCAGTAATCATTTTGGTGTGCGCCATACTCATGTTATTCGTTTCACAAGAATATTATCGTGGGCTAATCATCGGATTCATAGGCTTTGGTTTTTATGGATTAGTAATCGATTCAATGTTACATTACAACCTTAAGCCATACTTAAACACACTCATCAAACTCAGTGAAACTGTATGAAACTGAAAACTCAATTTGGCGGAAAAGTAAGTGCAGCTGACAAAGAACGCTACGCAAAATCATCAAACTGGAAAAACGGGAAGTTCGAAAACTTAGTAAGCACGACCATGGAATTCAGCTTTCAAGAAATGCCGAAACTGATCTATAAGCAGATTTTCGACAAAAAAGGACGAAATCCTAAACAACCAATTCCAATTGAAGCTTTTGATAAAGCGGCTTTTCTTGCAGAAAGTGACGAACCAAAATTTATCTGGTACGGACATTCGGTAGTGCTCATGCGTTGGATGAACAAAACGATCTTAATCGATCCGATGCTTGGGCCAAATGCTTCGCCTATTGCCCCATTTGCTACGAAGCGCTTTTCAGAAAATTCCTTGGATTTGATTGACCAATTTCCAGAAATAGATTTGCTGCTAATGACGCATGATCATTATGATCATTTGGATTTGGACAGCATTAATAAGCTCAAGTCGAAAACCAAAAAATGGTTTGTAGCGCTGGGCGTAGGTCGGCATTTAGAAGCTTGGGGCATTCCAGTTAAAGACATTCAAGAATTTGATTGGTGGGACGAAGCCGACTTTGAAGGCATTCATTTCACATTCACGCCTTCGCGCCATTTTTCGGGCCGTGGCTTAACCGACCGTGCAAAATCGCTCTGGGGTGGTTGGGTAATGAAATCAGAAAAGCACAACCTCTATTGGAGTGGCGATGGTGGTTATGGTGATCATTTCCAAGAAATTGGTGAGAAATACGGGCCTTTTGATTTTGGTTTTATGGAATGCGGCCAATACAATGAGCAATGGCATCAGATACATATGTATCCTGAAGAAGCCGCACAAGCAAGTAAAGATGCGGGAGCGAATAATGTGATGGCGGTGCACTGGGCTGGTTTTGCACTGGCGCTACATCATTGGAAAGATCCTATTGAACGGTTTACTGCTCATGCAGCTCAGCTTGGCTTGAATGTTTTTCATCCAAAAATTGGCGAAATCATTCCTATTTCTGATGCCAACCACACCAAAAAATGGTGGGAAAGACATGACTAGGTATTGATTGAGGATTATTGAACAACATACTGAATTACCTCGGTAGGCTAATCCATTACATTATTTTTTAATATGTGTTTCTCACACATCATTAACAAAATAACTTATATTTTATTTGCTTTACTCACACTCGAGTTTTAAGTTTGAGCAAATCAAAAGACCAATTTATTATGAAAAAGCCAAATTCAATGAAGCATTTAGCTTCAGCACTAAGTGTGTGTGTGTGTGTAATCTTAAGTGGTTGTGAAAAAGACAACTTACTAGAAAATCAAATGCGCCAAGAAAGTGAACCGCTTCTAAGTTCATCCAGCATTATAGAATCATCCGAAGCAATGTCAAACTCAGACTTATTCGCATCTATAGCTAGTATAAAATACAATGCGAACATTATACCTAGCGGAAATGCTCCTTCTCCTTCTTATGTGCCCTTAACAATTAGAGATATTAAAGCGACCAACTTCATTCATCTGCTTGAGGCTACTATCAATTTTGATTTTCATGCAACTTCCACACCTGTAGGAGAGCAAACCAGTTTCACGAAAAAATATACTCTCTCGAAAGATGGAAGTGGCTTTTTCAGTGAAA
>CAZWXC010000544.1:0-2634 GCA_964637935.1 uncultured Flavobacteriales bacterium
GCAGTAAGGGATCGAAAGAATTAATTTCTTTTGATCCCTTTTTCTTTTTCACTAGAATCCCTTTTAACTCTGGGATAGGCGCGAATAGAGTATTGACACGCTTGGTTAGAAATTGCTCATTTTCGTAGTCATAGGAAATTCCTTCTGGAAAGATTAAATGTTGCATCACCAAACGATCACTACACAAGCTGGAAGCCCACGTATTCGAAAGGTTTCCGCATTGATCTACCACCCATTCGATACAATTTTCAAGGTTAGAATTCGCAGTAGCTAAAAGCTCCATTTTTTCAAGAACTGAGTCTCGTTCTTTGATGAAAACACCATGGAATTTATCGAATATTTCTTTCCCTACTTCACCCAAAGCAAAACGTTCTTCCAGTTGCGCAACTTTACCTTCCACTGTTTTTAGATTGGTTTTGATTGCCTCGGCTTCTTCCATTAGGCTTTGATTTTGTTCTTGAAATACAAAGCGTAGCTGATGCTTCAAATGTGGAATACATTTTTCTTCTACTTCAAACTGAGCATTGAAATCCTGTTTTGCCACTTTCTTTTTTCTCTTTCACAGATTCTCCCGATTCATTGGAATGGTGTTTATCAGAATAAGTTGTTTGTGACAACATCGACCATGTTGCTTCAAGCTCTTGTTTTAGGCCTAGGTTCTCTGGGTTGATCGACAGTAAGTCTTTTAGCTCCATGTATCTATCCTTCAACTCTTGATAGTTCAATTGACCTAACTCTTCTTTTAAATCTAGCTCCGAAAGCTCACCGCTGTATGAGCTTTGGCATCCACATCCTCCTGAGAAGGAGGCTTCGCATCCACAAAAACTATCTTCTTCTTTTTGAATATTAGTTTGAAGTATGAGTTTAGTGTCTGGGTGGGCTTTGATTAGCTTAATAATGGCATGTTTTCCATCAAGTCTAACCCATTCCTTCGCTGCTTCTATTAACTCATGTTGATCATCCTGAACCGAAAAACCCGCTTTAGCAAGCATCTCTGCTACCATCTTTGGATTGCTCTTTACGATGTATTCTATTTTGTTGATTCTTCCCTTCATGAATTCTAGTTGTTACTTCCTTTGCCGTGAGTAAGCCGTCAACGCCTTTTGTTGGCGATGACGGTTAATTACATTTTGAAGATTTATCTGCGCTTAAATCGCTTTCCAAATTGACTAGCAGTTTTATCACTGACTGAGCGCCCAAAACGTTTGGTTACTCCACGAACAGGTTGCTCTCCCTTTACAACTTTGCGGACTACGCTTCGCAATGGTCGCTTTGAAGCGACTTGACGAACCACTTTCCGAACTCTACCTTGAGCAGAAACATGCTGTTCTGATCGTTTTAAATCTAATTGAGGCAATCCAGTTGGCTGAGGCGTGTGATTGATCTCACCCACATTTTTACCGCTTAGTACATTTCCGATATTGGTTCGAAATTGAACGGAGAATGTGAATGAGGTCTTTCCTGGCTTAGCAATAAAGCGAATGCTACTTTTACCAGTCACTTTAATAGTGAAATCAACCGCATGAATCAGATTTTTGTCTTGATTCTGTGGGCTTTGGTAATTGCGAGGTTGCTTAACGTAAGTTGTTAAACGACCTCCAGAAGTTTTCTCTACTAAGGTCAAGATATTTTCAAACTGCGCTGTGTTTGATACTGACATCTTCATACCCATGATCGTAAAAGGATTCGCTTTAGATTCCTCGCGAACCTCATTATGACTCGATTCAGCAACATCTATCGTTACGCCATCTGGAGCTGGAATTGCTTCGTTAGCTCCAAATAGTACAACCTCATGATCCTCTGTTGTAGTATTGTTTATGACAAAGGTGTAGGTGGTGTCATTTGGGTCTAAAACACCCGAACCATTTCCAGCATAGTTGTCATATTCCTCTTCGTACCCCATTGGGTAGTAATCGTCTTCTACCTCAATGATCTCGTACTCCTCTTCTTGATCGTATTCATCGTCTTCATAGAAGTTGTCAAAGCGATCTTCCGCGTCTCGTTCGTACGCTTCCATTTCATCGTAGCTCATCTTTATTGATTTTAAGATTCGTGATTAAGAAACCTAAATTGGTTTCTGATTTTTAACTGATACACTTTTAAGAATCAGTCTTCTTTTTCTTTGGATTTTTCTTCCCGTTTATCTTCTGCATCGCGCTGTGAATAATGGTTTGCAGCAATGCCACCACCCACGACTACAATTGATATTATCAATGCGAGAACACCAAATTTTTTAAACTCTTTTTTTTCCAACTCTTTCATCATTTTACATTTAGATTCTTGAATCATTAGTCTTTTATTCGGAAGCATCCGTTTTGAAACTTTGGTTCTTCCTGACTGAGGACAAACGTGAAAAGGTTGGAGGGGTAAGACCTGGTTTAGACTTGGTAGGTAGCTACTAAAAACAATATCTTGACTCTTAATTGTCAGGCTTTTATGTATCACTTAGACATGTCATGTGTCAGTAAAATAAAGTAACGACTACGATTATCATTACACTTTATATGACAGTTCACCTAAATCAATTGAACTCGAATCGAAACTTTTGACGCTAAATATCTGGTCATATGCTTCATCTCTTTCATCCATTTTTAGAGTATTAGCTTATACTTTTCAAAACGAGAGCAAACTGTC
>CAZWXC010000545.1:0-2633 GCA_964637935.1 uncultured Flavobacteriales bacterium
GCCAGCCGCAATGATCGCAACGGCTAAAAACAACCCTGATCCTAACCCTTACAAGGGATACAAAATGGTCGCTTTTCCTGACAAATTTGATAAGCAGTCGCCTTCATTGGGGTACTTACCCGGGCAATTGACATGGTTTCAGTGCGAGGCGTTGGAAAAAGAGGGGATCAGTATTATCAATGATAAAATAACTGGAGCTACTCACATCGATCGAAAGTTGATCTCAGGAGATAGCCCTAAGGCTTGTGATGATCTGGGTAAAATAACGGTTGACGCTCTTTTCAAAGAATTAAAGGTCAATTGACAGCCTGAAAAAATCACACTATATGGAGATCATTAAGCACTTCGAAATTTACATCAATGCCCAGAAAGCAACTGGTATGCAGTTCGTCATCTTTGGCGGATTGCTTCTTACGGCAGCTATTCTGATACATTTTAGTCAACTTAACCCGATGACTCAGGGGTTAAGAAATGGCTTTTTTGTCATCAGCATCATCCTTATGGCAAGTGGAGTTGGTTTTACCGTAAACCAGAATCAGCTCTATAAAACAAAAACGGAGACGTTTCAATCGAATCCACATGAGTTCGAAAAGCAAGAGATCGATAGAATTAAAGATGTAAATAAAAGTGTGCCGAAAATCGTACTAGGGCTATCCATTGCCTTGATTCTTTTGATTTTGGTTCAAATGTTCTTCATTCATCCACCCTTTTGGAAAGGCGTATCATTTAGTGTAGCAATCTATCTCTTAGGGTTACTCATTCTTGAGTCCCTCTCCTATCTCTCGGTCAAAAATTATTTAGCATCACTTATTAATTAAACCAAACATGAAAAAGACCATCTTAATCACTGGTGCGAGCTCTGGAATTGGAAGAGCCACCGCTAAGTTATTCCACGAAAAGGGCTGGAATGTAATTGCCACCATGCGCTCACCTGAAAAGGAATCGGAACTAAAAGAGTTAGAAAACACCCACGTATCTAAACTTGACGTCCTGGATTTAGACTCCATCGAACATGCCATCACAGGAGGAATTGAAACTTTCGGTAAAATTGATGTAGTGCTCAATAACGCTGGATATGGATTGATGGGGACATTTGAATCAGCAAAGCGAGAAAGTATCATCCGTCAATTCGGAGTCAATGTGCAGGGCCTATTCGATGTGACTCAAAAGGCATTGCCACACTTTAGAGCAAACAAAGACGGAATGTTCATCAATATATCTTCCATTGGTGGAAAGATGACCTTCCCGTTAATGCCTTTGTATCATTCTACCAAGTGGGCAGTGGAAGGCTTTACTGAATCACTGCGTTGGGAAATGGCTCAAATCGGAGTAAAAGTAAAATTGGTTGAACCAGGAGGCGTAGCTACCGATTTTGGTGGTCGCTCGATGGATCTGCAGCACGATCCTGAACTAACAGAATACAACGAGTTTGTTGGTAGTTTTATGGAGGCCATGCAAGCCTCTATGGATCCTGCGAACATGAGCAAACCAGAACAGATAGCTGAAGTAATTTTTACTGCGGCTACCGATGGTTCAGATACGCTTCGCTACCGAGCAGGTGCAGATGCCATTCAGCTTTTAGACGCTCGCACAAAAATGTCAGATGAAGAATTTTTTGCCATGCAACAACAACAATTCAGACTTTAGTTTTACAATTACTTAACGAGATAAGTGCTGGGCTTATCCCGTTCTTCAGCGAACGATATGGAGACTTTCGAAATAAATTCAATCAGTCAGGCGCATCAGGCGATGGGGTTAGCCAAACCTAAGCACCCTTTGGTCACGGTGGTTCAAACAAAAGACTTTGATGCTCAGTATGACCTTAATGGCGTACGCATCATTAATAACCTCTATCAAATTACTTTAAAGCAATTGGGTTGCGGAAACTTGTTTTATGGTAAAAATTCATACGATTATGAAGAAGGAACGTTAGTGTTTACTTCTCCGGGTCAAGTAACCGTATTTGAAGGAGAGATGCCGACAGAAAATGATACAGATGCGGGTTGGACTCTCGCATTTCATCCTGATTTGATTCGAAAATCGGCTCTTTCCAATAAAATTGAGACTTATTCCTTTTTCAATTACGATGTAAATGAAGCGCTACATCTCTCTGAAGAAGAGCTTGGCACTATAGAAGATCTTTTAGATAAAATAGTAAAGGAATACAGTCAGAATCTGGACAAGCATAGTCAGAACCTTATCGTATCCAATATTGAACTCCTTTTAGATTATTGTATGCGCTTCTATGACCGTCAATTCTATACACGGACCAATCTGAACTTTGATATCGTCTCCAAATTTGAAAGACGATTAAAAGCATATTATCAAACAGAATCGGCAAATGAGTTAGGAATTCCAAGTGTGCAAACGCTAGCCAGAGAATTAAACTTCTCGTCTAACTATTTAAGTGACTTATTGAAAAAGGAAACTGGAAAAACAGCTCAAGAACACATACATCTATTTGTTATCGAAAAAGCAAAAAACAGCCTCTTAAACTCTGGCCAGTCCATAAGTGAAATAGGATATGCACTAGGTTTTGAATACCCTCAGCATTTCAGCAACCTTTTCAAGTTAAAAACAGGAATGAGTCCAAGTGAGTTTAGGAATTTGAATTAAAACATTATGCCTAACAA
>CAZWXC010000546.1:0-2628 GCA_964637935.1 uncultured Flavobacteriales bacterium
CGAAACTTGTAACGCGAAGCAAAACCTCATTACTTCTTTTCTTAAGTATTTTTTGATGGTATGTATGAAGGTTTTGAAATTCTGTGGCTGTTAAGAATGGATATTCACTTAGTGAGATTGTTGCATTAAGTCGTAACGGATCTGTTCCTTTTCGTACGAAGTAGTCTTTCACAAGATTAGCCCTTTGTTGTGAACATTCTTCATTCTGTTCGGTCTTCATAAACTGATCGCACCTTCCAATTATTTCAAGTTCAATTGCTGGGTTTTCTTTAAGAAATTGAACTATGAAGTCCAACGAATCAAGAACATTTATAGAATCATTTTCGATTAAAGTATTACAATCTGTAAATGGAAGCCTAGGTATTAACCCACCGCAAACATTACAGTCAGCGCAGACTAATGCAAAGTCCTTGATGAAAACTGTCGACTCTGTCATCCCAATCGTTGTTTCTTGACCTTTTGACTCCAAGTACTTATTTCCATCGCTGGCAGGTTCGTCCATTGCCGAAACCACAACCGTGTAAGAGCAACCTGCATTGATCAACCTTGCTCCTGTGCTATCTGTTTCAAACTTATAATAACCTGTTGAGTCAGTCAAGGATTCTTGAACGGAACCATCTGTGCCTAGCACGCGCAGTTTTACGTTTCCGAGAGGATGAGCGTTATCCCCTTCTTCCACATAATTATAAACGTGCCCTTTAAGCATGAAAATCAAATCTTGGCTTTTCGCCAAAATGGAAGTAAAAAGCAGAAAGAGTATAATAATATTCTGTTGAACCTTCATTTTGACAGAGGTATAAAAGGAGTTGTTCTCTTATGAAAAATGAGCATTTTGAATAAATTCAATCTATGTCAGCATCTAAAAACGAAAGAATGGTTCTTAAAAATGCAATATCATCGGAATTTTTTCACAAAATAATTTGGATTCACATCCTACTTCACATACTTCTTCAGCGCATCTACAATATCTCGAGTAGTTGCTAGACCCGACTTACGCCAAACGGGCTTGCCATTTTGATAAAGAATAAGCGTTGGGATACTCCGAACATTTTGAGCGCTAGCCATTGCTTTATTCTTGTCAACATTGATTTTTACCAACTGAATCTGATTACCCATTTTCTGGCGAACCTTTTCTAAAACGGGCGCCATGGTTTGGCATGGGCCACACCAGTCGGCATAAAAGTCGATGAGCACAGGTTTGTCTCCCTTTACTACATGATCGATTTTAGCCATAATTCATTTTAATAAAGGTTCAAAGAAACGGGAATAATTGCTTCACCTATTATTCACTTCTAATGAGTGCTCATGGTTCTAGCTCGCTATCCGGTAACGTATCCGAGCGAAATTTATCCTCACTCTTCGCGATTTCATTCGTTTCTATTTCCCCTTCAATCGCATGTGCTTCTTTCCAAGCCGCAAACTTTCTAATATCATCGCTGACCAGTTTCAAGGCATAGCCAAATACAGCCGCATCGTCTATCAAACCAAAGCCAAGAATAAAATCGGGCAAGGCATCAAAAGGCATCAAGATGTATAAAAGTGCTCCAACAATGGCTGAAATGGACTTGACTGGAATTTGCGTGTATTCTCGTTTGGCGTAGGCCTTTAGCATGATCCAAACTAATTTGAAATCATCTTTAAATTCAATGAGTTTCTCACTAGCTGCAAATACGGCAGCTAAACGCGTACTGTTCTTTTTCAAAAACTCGTTGAGATCTATGTTTTTGGCTTTTTCTGCCAACTGATGAAATATGCGAATGCGTTTTGATGCCATTTTCTTCAATCAATATCTAGGTTGAAAGTATAACTATACGGGAATATAATCCTTTAAAGTTATGACCATACGGGAATAGCAAGGATTCTGCAGAAAGCAAGTTGGCCGAAAAATAGATGAAAAACACCGTTCACCAAAGTCTAAGCCTAGGATGCCAAAATCTTATGCACGCATACTTTCTGACTTCATTTTCATCAACTTGTTGCGACACTAAACTAAACGCCATGAAAAAACCTAACGCACTCAGCATTCAAATAAACCAGCCTTGTCATGAAGATTGGAACAAAATGAATCCTACCAAAAACGGCCGTCATTGTGAAAGTTGCTCGAAAATAGTTGTTGATTTTTCTAACATGACAGATGCCGAAATCATTTTAGCACTAGGCCAATCAAGCAATGCCTGTGGGCGATTTAAGCCCGAGCAATTGATGAGGCCGTTACTTTCAGAAAAATCGCATAACTCAAAATCACGATGGCACATACTTGCTGCTGCCAGCCTTGGTGCAATGCTGAGTATTGAACCTATGTATGGGATGATATATCATCAAAACCCAAGATTCACCTCATCCATTCCCCAACAAAACTACAAGTTCGTTTATCCTGAGTATACAGAGTTTAGTGGCGTTGTAATAGATGCAGAATCTGGTACACCATTGAGCAATGCTACCATTGTCATTTTCGCCATTGGTGAAACCATCAATGTAAATGCGGATGGTACTTTTTACTTGAAGCTTAGGACAGAAGATTACCGAACAAACGAACATGTTTTAATACAAGCACCAGCATTTGAATCACTTGAATTTAATCTTTCAAGACTTTTTGTGTTAATTGTTCCTGAAACCACTAATATATCT
>CAZWXC010000547.1:0-2626 GCA_964637935.1 uncultured Flavobacteriales bacterium
GTTACAGCAAGAATCACGAATGAAGGTGGCGGACAACAGTGGAGCTAAAGAAGTTCTATGTATCCGTGTTCTAGGAGGAACTAAAAGACGCTATGCAAGTATCGGTGATACTGTAGTTGTTTCTGTTAAGTCAGCAATGCCTTCTGGTAACGTAAAAAAAGGCCAAGTAAGCCGCGCAGTAGTAGTGCGTACAAAAAAAGAAGTAAGAAGAAATGATGGTTCGTACATCCGTTTCGATGAAAATGCTGTAGTGCTACTTAACAATAATGGCGAGATGAGAGGAACCCGTATATTCGGCCCTGTTGCTCGTGAGCTTCGTGAGAAGCAGTTTATGAAGATTGTTTCATTGGCCCCAGAGGTGCTTTAAATGAGATTAGATATGCAAAAGAAATTGCACATAAAAAAAGGTGATCAGGTAGTCGTGATTTCCGGTAATGAAAAAGGGAAATCAGGTAGAATACTTGATATTAACCGCGATACATTAAGAGCTACAGTAGAAGGTTTGAATATCATCTCTGTACACGCTAAGCCAAGTGCTAGCAATCCTGATGGTGGAATTGTAAAGAAGGAAGGAACTATTCATATTTCTAACCTATTGCACGCAGATCCTAAGGATGGTAAAGCAACTAAAATCGGCCGTAAGGTTGATGAGGCTGGTAAAAAAGTTAGAATATCAAAAAGATCAGGGGAGGTTATCAAATGAGCTATTCGCCAAGATTTAAGAATCAATACTCGGAAGAAATCGTTCCAGCTTTAAAGGAAAAATTCCAGTATACTTCAGTGATGCAGGTTCCACGCTTGAAAAAGATTGTGGTAAGCCAAGGTTTAGGTGATGCTACTGCTGACAAGAAAATTATCGAGAACTCATTGCAAGAGCTTGCAATGATCACAGGTCAAAAGCCAATTGCTACAATAGCTAAGAAAGACGTTTCTAATTTCAAGTTAAGAAAAGGGATGCCAATTGGAGCCAAAGTAACTTTGAGAGGTGATATCATGTATGAATTTCTTGATCGTTTAGTTGCAGTTGCTCTCCCTAGAACTAGAGATTTTAGAGGTATCAATCCAAAAGGATTTGACAAGAGAGGTAATTACAACTTAGGGATTAAAGAACAAATCATTTTCCCTGAAATAGATATCGATAAAGTGAGCAGAATTCAAGGTATGGACATCACATTCGTAACTTCTGCAAACACAGATGAAGAAGCATTTGAATTATTAAAAGCATTCGGTTTTCCGTTTAAGAAATAAGATATGGCTAAGGAATCAATGAAGGCTAGGGAACGTAAGCGTGAAAAGCTAGTTGCGCGATATGCCGATAAACGTGCCCAATTAAAAGCAGAAGGTCGATGGGATGAACTGCAAAAACTTCCCAAGAATTCTTCAAAAGTTAGACTACACAATAGATGTAAGCTTACTGGCAGACCAAGAGGTTATATGCGTCAGTTTGGTATCTCTAGAGTATTGTTTAGAGAAATGGCTAACAAAGGGTTGATTCCTGGAGTATCAAAAGCTAGCTGGTAAAACAGAAATTTAAAAGAAATTATGGCAGTTACTGATCCTATTGCAGACTACCTTACAAGATTGCGAAACGCTATTAGAGCGAATCACAGGGTAGTGGATATTCCAGCTTCAAACTTGAAGAAGGAAATCACAAAAATCCTTTTCGAAAAAGGATATATTCTCAACTACAAGTTTGAGGACGAGAATGGCCCGCAAGGGAACATTAAAATCGCATTGAAGTACGATAGTGTTACTAAGTCTTCAGCGATTAAGGACCTTAAAAGAATAAGTAAGCCAGGGCTTCGTAAATATAGAGGGTCAGATAGTATTCCTCGTGTATTGAATGGTCTTGGAATTGCGATCTTATCTACATCTTCTGGTGTAATGACAGATAAGGAAGCACGTCAGCAAAATGTTGGCGGTGAAGTATTGTGTTACGTGTATTAATAGATTGAGAGTATGTCAAGAATTGGTAAAGCAATCATAACTATACCTTCAGGGGTTGAAGTAAAGCTTGATGGAACTACGGTTCACGTTAAGGGTGCTAAAGGTCAACTTACTCAAGAAATTGATACTTGTGTAACTATGTCGATCGATGGAAATGTAATTTCTTTTGATCGTGAATCAGATCATAAAGATCATAGAGCTAAGCACGGACTAATGCGTTCATTAGTAAACAACATGATTATAGGTGTTTCTGAAGGTTTCAAAACTAGACAAGAGCTAGTTGGTGTGGGTTATCGTGCTGCTGTAGCAGGTCGTAATCTTGAGTTGTCTCTTGGATATTCTCACAACGTGGTTTTTGAAATTCCAGTTGAGGTATCTGTTACAGCTGAGCAAGAAAGAGGTAAGAATCCTATCGTGACATTTGAATCACATGACAAACAACTTATCGGTCAAGTTGCCGCTAAATTGAGATCATTAAGAAAGCCTGAGCCTTACAAAGGAAAAGGTATTCGTTTCGTAGGAGAACAAATTAGAAGAAAAGCTGGTAAATCAGCCTCTAAAAAATAATTAGGAGATGGCACTTAGCAAATCTGAAAAGAGAATTCGTATTAAAAGACGTATTCGTAAGACAATTAACGGAACTACATCGGTTCCTAGACTATCAGTTTTTAGAAGCAAT
>CAZWXC010000548.1:0-2609 GCA_964637935.1 uncultured Flavobacteriales bacterium
TGCGGGTTTCAATGGTTCGTTAAACTTCACTTATTTCATGGGTGAAGATGATTTGAAGTACGGAATTGAAGTAGTTGGTTTCTCTACAGACTACACGTTTTACAACTCCGCTAATCGTTTGATTCAGCAGCAAGAAAGCACCACTGAGCTTGCTGTATATGCGAAGTACAAAAAGAAAATTGGCAACTTGGTGCTTGACCCAAGTGTGAGGTTGCATTATTACGCTTCACTTCGCACACCATCTTTCGAGCCTCGTATTGGAGCTAAGTGGAACCTCACTGACAACATTAGGCTAAAAGGTGCTGCAGGCATTTATAGTCAAAACTTGATTGCAGCAAACAGTGACCGTGATGTGGTAAACTTATTTAGCGGTTACTTAAGCGGACCTGACAACTTGCAAAAAACCTTTACCGATGAAAATGGCAATACAAGCGATGTATCTCATGCTTTGCAAAAAGCTAATCACTTCATTTTAGGTTCTGAGTTTGATGTTTCAAAAAGAATTAAAGTGAATGTTGAAGGTTACTACAAGTTCTTCTCACAATTGACAAACATCAATCGTAACAAAATTTTCACAGACAATCTGGAGAATGCTGATAGAGCTGATGTTTTCAAAAAAGACTTCATCATTGAAACAGGCCGAGCATATGGAGTTGATCTAGTGTTGAAATATGATGTGAAAAACCTAAATCTCTATGCAGTTTATTCCTTAGGAAAAGTAACACGTTGGGACGGAATTCAAACGTATGCACCGGTATTTGACAGAAGACACAATGTAAACTTTGTTGGTTCTTACGAATTTGGCAAAAACCGCGCTTGGGAAGCTGATGTGCGCTGGAACATGGGTTCTGGGTTTCCGTTTACCCAAACATTGGGCTTTTATGAGCAGTATAACTTCGATGGCGAAAACAGCGATTTATTGCAATCTAATGGAGATATAGGAGTTATTTACGATAAAATTAACGGTGGCCGACTACCTTATTATCACAGACTTGACCTAACGTTGAAACGCACTTTCGCGCTAAGCGTAAACAGCCAACTGGTTGCAAACATTGGTGTTACCAATGCTTATAACCGCGAAAACATCTTCTATTTTGACAGAATAAACTTTGAGCGGGTAAACCAGCTACCATTCATGCCATCGGCAGGTATTGCTTTGAGTTTCTGATGTTTGAACAACTCTCAAAAACTTTCTGAGATTTATGCAAGCTAGGCTGTCATAGTTTTTAATTTTGTTTTCCGTATTTCTAAGGTTAATACGGGTGTCAGCAAAATATATTTTCGTTACAGGCGGTGTTACTTCTTCTCTTGGAAAAGGGATCATTTCAGCATCTTTAGCTAAACTTCTTCAAGGAAGAGGTTATTCAGTTACCATTCAAAAACTAGATCCATATATCAATGTGGATCCTGGAACACTAAATCCATACGAACATGGCGAATGCTATGTAACCGATGATGGTGCCGAGACCGATTTGGATCTTGGCCACTACGAGCGTTTTTTGAATGTTCCAACATCGCAAGCAAACAACGTTACTACGGGCAGAATCTACCAAACCGTAATTGACCGTGAGCGCAAAGGCGATTACCTTGGAAAAACCGTTCAGATTATTCCACACATTACAGACGAAATCAAAAACTGCATTACCAAACTTGGTAACTCGGGCAGGTATGAATTTGTGATTACCGAAATTGGTGGAACCGTTGGTGACATAGAGTCACTGCCATACATAGAAGCAGTAAGACAGTTTAGGTATGAATATGGCTACGAGAACACGCTAGTGATCCACCTAACGCTTGTACCTTATTTGAGCGCGGCAGGCGAGCTTAAAACCAAGCCAACACAGCACTCGGTAAAAACATTGCAATCGCAAGGTATTCAGCCAGACATATTGGTGTGTAGAGCCGAAATGGAATTGGGCGAAGACCAAAAGAGAAAACTAGCTCTGTTCTGCAACATTCAAAACGAAGCTGTAATTGAGTCATTGAATGCACAAACCATTTATGATGTGCCATTGATGATGCAAAAAGAAAAATTGGATCAAGTAGTGTTGAAAAAGCTGCACATGCCTTTTGCTACTGAACCCGATTTAGATAATTGGAAACAATTTATTACTCGTTTCAAAAATCCAAAAAACAAGGTGAAAATAGCCTTGGTTGGAAAATATGTAGAGCTTCAAGATGCGTACAAATCTATTTTGGAAGCATTGGTTCATTCAGGTGTTTCTAACGAATGCGTGGTTGAAGTAGTGAGCCTACACTCAGAAGAAATGGACGATAGCAATGCCCAAGAGCAATTGCAGCATGTACAAGGAATAATAGTTGCGCCAGGTTTTGGTCGCAGAGGATTGGGCGGAAAAATTGCTGCTATCAAATACGCTCGCGAAAACAATGTTCCATTTTTTGGAATTTGTCTTGGAATGCAATGTTCAGTAATTGAATTTGGCCGCAACGTGCTAGGTTTTGAAGATGCAAACAGCTCTGAAATGGATAGCAAAACTTCGCATGCTGTAATAGACATGATGGAAGAGCAAAAAGCCATCACCAACCTAGGCGGAACCATGCGTTTGGGCGCTTACACATGTCATTTAAAAGAAGGATCGCTTGCACAC
>CAZWXC010000549.1:0-2592 GCA_964637935.1 uncultured Flavobacteriales bacterium
CTACTTTGATAGTGCTGGAACATACACCTCTACCACTGCTGGCTACCTTCTTTACAGATATTATAACGATGGAGAAAGCCATGTCATCGGAAATACATTCGCAAACAACAATATTGGCGGATATACTTTATTCAGCGGTTATAGCGATGCAACTCCTGCCAACCCTGCTATCGTAGCAAATAATTTTATTTCAGGTGTAAATCCAACCGCATCAGGAACCCTTTATGGATTGTTTGATAATTACTCTTCTAATCAGAAGTTTTATCACAACAACATAAGCATGATTGCTGGCAACGCTACAGGGGTAGGCGCTAGATTGTATTATAGCTCTACTACATATAGTGGAAACGAGTTTAAAAACAACGTAATCAGCACTACAGGAAATGCGCCAGCAATATATTTCTACACAGCAGGTGGCGTTACAATTAACTCTGACTACAACGTATATAATTACCCTAACTCAAGTATGGGATATTACAATACAAATTATGCCTCGCTTACAGCCTTACAAACGGGAACAAGCTCAGACTTAAACTCGTTTGAAATTGATCCGATATACACAGATCCAAGCACAGGCGATCTGCACGTATCAAATGCTGCACTTAATGCAAATGCCGATCCTGTAGGGGTTTTAACTGATATTGACGGAACTACGAGAGCTACAACTCCAGATAGAGGTGCAGATGAGTTTGCAGTACCTACTAATGACGCATCAGCTTTTATGCTGTTAAGTCCTACTAATCCATCTTGCTCAGATTCAGCCAATGTGGAAGTGGTGATTATCAATTCGGGAATTGAAATACTTACAAGTGTAACCCTTGGTTGGACAATAAATGGAGTTGCACAAACTCCTACTAGCTGGACAGGCTCACTAGCTTCTGCATCTTTTGACACCGTAAGTTTAGGCACTACCGCGCTCAACAATGGTGACTTCCTGCAAGTATGGACAGCAATGCCTAATGCGGTGCCAGATTCAAATTTCTTGTTAGATACACTTTCTTTTACTGTATTGTCAGGGCTTAGCGGCACTTACAATATTCCTGGAAACTTTGCTAGCATTGGGGCAGCCGTTAGTGCTCTAAACGCAGCTGGTACATGTGACACAGTTGTATTCAACATTTCATCTGGCATTTATGACGAAGCTGTTGTTATCAACTCCTTTTTTAGAGGGTTGCCCGGATCACCGGTAATTTTCAAGTCTGCAACCGGAAATGCTTCTGACGTGATCTGGACAACTTCAAGCGCTGCAACTACCATTAGCTTGACTGGAGCTGATTATATTTGGTTTGAAGACCTTACGATAAGTAATACTGCCACTACCGGACTTAACGCCATTGCCCTATCCGCAGGTGCTGATTATAACATGGTTTCAAGATCACATGTAATTGGAGTAACCACTACATCAACCCTCAACACCTATTCCACTATTTACAATAGCACAGGCATTGATGCTTACAATGAATTTCATGACAACACCATCGAAAACGGTAGCTACGGAATTTATTCATACGGAACAGGAACCGCTGACCTTGAACCAGGCACAGTGATAAATAATAATACCATTATCAACTTCTACAACATGGGTATTTATAACTATTACCAAAGCGGTATAACTATAAATAAAAACACCATTACGTCAAATTCGGCCTACACCAGTATGTATGGTATTTACAATATATGGTGTGCAGGTGATTTTGAAATGAATGGTAATCATGTTTATCCTACCGCAGGAACAGATGGTTTTTACATGGGCGCTTATCTATCTAGCTGCGATGGCGATTCACCATTTGACAGAGGTTCTATTGCTAACAATATTTTTATCGCTGGTAGAGCAGGTGAAACGGGTATCGTTTATGGTCTTTACATGACTACTGCAGGCTTTAAAAATGTATATCACAACACCATTATGATTTTGGATGGTGGAACAACTGCAAGAGCACTTTATTCATCTAACAGCAATGGTTGCGAATACTTGAATAACATCTATGCTATTTTGCCAGTAGGAAGCACCTCAACACTGGGTGCAGGTCAAGCCATTTACTACGTTAGTGGTGCCCTTTTTAATAGTGACTACAACAACTATTACACAGGTGGCTCTAGTCCTATTTACTTCTTGACAAACTATCAAGATTTGGCAGCATATCAATCTGCTACTCAAAATGACTTGAACAGCTTTGATGTTAATCCAAACTTCATTGATACGCTTCAAGCGATATTGTGTAACGATATTCTTGATGGAAGCGGGTTGGCAATTGGTGTATCGGAAGACTTTGCAGGCAACTTAAGAAATGAGAACACGCCTGACGTGGGAGCACGTGAGTTTCAGGGTGTAAGTAACTTTAGCATTGGTCCAGACACCACTGTTTGTGACAATCAAGCTGTGCTTCAAGTTGGGGCAGGAGCTACTTCTATCACTTGGCAAGACGCTAACTCTTCAGTATTATCAACGACTAATGAGCTTACAGTAAACGCAAATACAGCATTTCCAGTGAGTATTGCTTATGCCAATCTTTGCGGAAGCGCCACGGATGATATTACCCTCAGCTTTGTGCCAAATGTGAGCCTTGACGCAGCACTGCATCTTTGTTCAGA
>CAZWXC010000550.1:0-2581 GCA_964637935.1 uncultured Flavobacteriales bacterium
TTTCTAAATCTCCAAGATAAGAATGCTCCATTGTTATTGCCAGACGCATAATGTCCATTCCTGAGCTTAAGGTTTGCCCCGGACCAAAACCCGTAATTTCAATTTCAGCTTCGTAATTCACTTGGTTACCATCTGGTAAAAAAGTCAATCCAGCAAAAGAACCGCCAACTTCTGTGATCGAAATTGTAGAGCTTACGCCCACCGTGTCATTTCCTGCTAAACCAGCAACCAAGACCACAGAATCACCTTGACAAATAGAATCGGAAAGTGCACGAGTCTGCGAAAAATCGATTCTTGGAGCCACGCGAACGGAAGAAACAATCTGCTCTGTGTAAGGAAATTGATCTGTTACTTGCAGGGTAATTATGTATCCTGCGTTGTTTGGTGGTGCATACCAAACACTATCACCAACTGCGATTTGTCCATCGCTAAAAAACCATTTAAATGTCACGTTAGTATCTTGTTGTGAATAGCCAAGACCTGCGTTTTCTAGTGAGTAAGGAAAATCAGCGGTAGCAACATACAAGATTGAATCTTGTCCACAAAGAGTAATCATTCCGGTATCTGCGACACTCATTGAGTCAGCTAAATTACCATTGACATAGCCTTGCATATGCGGATTAAAAGGTTGAGGTGGACTCACACAGGCCACATTTGCTTCCCAACCTGCGCTATCTACAACAGCACCTGTTTTGAATGCTATGGTGATACATCCCGAAGGGTTGTTTAAAAACGATGCTTGAACACTAAACCCGCTCGGATCTGTGATGCTGTTGTGCGCTCCAAGATAGGGTGCACTGGTATTGGGTCCATCCCAAGCATAAACTGTATCACCTGCTCCTACACTCCAACCGAATGAAAAAGCCACATTGATTTTACTATTTGTGATAAGATCAGGACAAAAAACAATTGTATCAGTAAAATTCGGACTGTAATTTCCTCCAGCGCCACCATCATCAAAAAAATTAGCACCAACGGTTTGATTGATGACTTGACAATCTAATGGATTGACTTGATCAAAATCTGGGTCAGTCATTAAAATGGTTTGAGCACTTGAACAAAACCAAATCGTAGAAAATAAAAAGCTGACTAAAATCTGCTTCATTTCTTAGCGCTTTTAAATTCTGACTCGATCAAATCCATTGGTTTTAGAACTAAAATCTCTAAGGTTCCTGAAATTCTATAAAATTTAAATTGTGTCAAATCAATCTCAAAAGGAATTTCTTCAAATGAAGTGGGTTTAAAATCTATTGATCCATAAGTATTTTTAGGATCTGATACTTTTTCAGCCGTTGCGGTTGAAATGTACCAAGAATGCTCTTTTATGTATTGATTGAATGAAGCCGAATCCTGACTAAATAAATTATTTGTGCTGATAAAAAAGATTACAAAAGCACAAACTGGTTGAGAAATCCTTCTTAGTTTAATGACGAAATTCATGCTCTAAATTTTGAAAGTTTTTAAATAGACGATGAATCACGAAATTAGTGACCTGAATAGATTTTTATTGGTTTAAATTTTCAAGATTAAATTCAAAGAACGGTTACTATCCGCTAGCCTAAAGTTCTCAAAAGTTTTAAACATTCGTTTCCTGCCCCATTGGGTGCTTCTATTTTCGCGGCAAGTTTCCAAAACAGGGCAAAATGGCTGATATTACTCAATTAAAGAAGACCGCATCGCAAGTGCGAAGAGATATTTTAAGAATGGTGCATGCGCCAGCAAGCGGTCACCCAGGTGGTTCGCTTGGTTGCGCTGATTTCTTCGTGGCGCTTTATGGCGAAATCATGAAGTATGATGCTACAAACTTCGGAATGGACGGAAAAGGTGAAGACCTGTTTTTCCTTTCAAATGGTCATATATCTCCCGTTTGGTATGCTACCTTGAGCAGAAATGGCTATTTCCCAACTGAGGAATTAGGAACTTTCAGAATGTTGGATACAAGACTTCAAGGTCACCCAACTACAGCCGAACATTTGCCAGGAATCAGAATGGCATCGGGTAGCTTAGGTCAAGGTTTGAGCGTAGCTATTGGTGCGGCAATGGCCAAGAAAATGAATGGTGATGATCGTTTGGTCTTTACCCTTCATGGTGACGGAGAATTGCAAGAAGGACAAATTTGGGAAGCGGCAATGAGCGCTCCACATCATAAAATTGATAACCTCATTGCTACTATTGATGCCAATAACCGTCAAATTGATGGTGACGTAACCGATGTTTTATCACTTGGTAATTTAAAAGCAAAGTGGGAAGCTTTTGACTGGATTGTGTTAGAAATGGATGGCAATAACATGCAGAATGTAGTTGATACATTGAAGCACGCTATTTCATTGACAGGACAAGGAAAACCGATTGTGATCATCATGAAAACCGAAATGGGACAAGGTGTTGATATTATGGTTGGAACCCACAAATGGCATGGTGTTGCGCCTAATGACGAACAATTGGCCCAAGCTTTGAGTCAACTGGAAGAAACATTAGGCGATTACTAAAATAGCCGACCTTGCGTTTAAGCTTCATGAATAAATTTTTCATTTTACTCTTTCTTTCTTGTTTGAGCTTTTTTGGTCAAGCCCAAAAAGAC
>CAZWXC010000551.1:0-2575 GCA_964637935.1 uncultured Flavobacteriales bacterium
CTCACACAAACACTAAAAACAAAATACTTTGGCGATGAGTCTGCCTTAGGCAAAGAGATCAAGGTGAATAATACGATGATCACCGTTTCGGCTGTAATTGCTGATCCTCCCAAAAATTCAGACATGAAAATCAGTGCATTGCTTCCGATGGCGGCTTTGCCTCAAGGTGCACAAGATGCGTTTAACCAAGACTGGTTTAGAATAGGATTTTACACATTTCTACTTTTTCATGAAACGCCAAACCAAGATCAATTCGAACAAAAACTGATAGATTTTGAAAAGAAATATGTTCAGCCATGGGCAGCTGAAAACGACTTAGTGGCAAGTCAAGAATATCATATAGCTCCGCTCAAGGAAGTGCATTTTGCAGAAGGACTAGATTTTGATCTTCCAAAAGGGAATAAAAATTACATTCTGATCTTTAGCTTGTTAGCGGTATTCATATTAATCATTGCTAGTATTAATTATATCAATTTGAGCTTGGCGCAAAGTGTAAAGCGTGCCAAAGAAGTTGGTGTAAGAAAAACGCTTGGTGCCAATCAAGGCGAACTCTTGATTCAGTTTTTAGGTGAGTCGCTGGTTATCACTCTGATTGCCATTTTTATCGGTTTAGCGTTTACAGAATTAATGCTAGGCAGCTTTAATGATGTCACCAGCAAAGCGTTTAGCATGCTGTCCATTTTTGAACCCCAAATGCTGCTTTCGCTCTTAATTGTGATCTGCGTCATTGGTTTGATTGCGGGGAGTTATCCAGCCTTTGTGCTCAGCAGATTTAGTCCTGTCAAAGTTTTGAAAGGAATTTTGCCAAGAAACAGTGGTGGTGGGATGCTCCAAAAATCATTGATTCTGATTCAATTCATTTTTTCGTTGTTTATGATCACTGGAACAGTGCTGATACACGATCAAATAGACTTCTTGCGCAATATGAACCTTGGGTTTGATAAAGAAAATGTGATGGTGATTTCGCTACCCGCAGATACCAATGTGGGCAAGCGTGTAGCGCCTTGGGTAGACGAATTGAGGATGACTTCGGGCATAAAATCAGTGGCGCATACGAGCGTTCCGGCCGGAACTTCTTCAGGTGAATTAATGTTCAGAATTGAGCAACAAGAACTCATGAAAGAGCAAAACATCAAGTGCTTTTTTGCAGATGAACATTTTATTGATGTACTTGGATTGGAGCTGACTCAAGGTCGAAATTTTGATCCTGATATTTCTACAGATCAAACGCAAGCATTCATCATCAATGAGCAAGCGGCAAAAGTGTTTGGTTGGAACGAAAATGCAATTGGAAAACGCATGCAGTGGGGCTTGATGGCAGATGGACAAGCAACTAACGATGGAGTAGTGGTTGGTGTGGTAAAAAACTTCAATTTTCTATCACTCCACAAACCGCTGGAGCCGTTCGTGCTATGTTTCAATCCTGGTGGCAATAATATGCTTACGGTGAGATTAGAATCTGGAGACTATACCAACACGATTTCGCAAATGGAAAGCGAATGGACTGGAATAGCGCCAAATCATGATTTTTCATTCAATTTCTTGGATGATTTGCTCGATCAGAATTACCAGCAAGAAAAAACCACACAGAAGATTTTTACCTACTTCGCCATCATTTCTATTCTGATTGCGAGCCTCGGTCTATTTGCCTTGGTAAGCTTTAGTATTCAAGCAAGAATTAAAGAAATCGGCATCAGAAAAGTGCTTGGAGCTTCTGTTTTAAACCTCGGTTGGATTTTGGTCAAAGACTTCTTTTTACTGATTGTTGTGGCTT
Organism: uncultured Flavobacteriales bacterium; assembly: GCA_964637935.1. Classification (GTDB taxonomy): domain Bacteria; phylum Bacteroidota; class Bacteroidia; order Flavobacteriales_G; family Salibacteraceae; genus SHAN690. The sequence continues at coordinate 1,775 of CAZWXC010000551.1, forward strand.
TCGTAATCACAGCGCCAGTTTGTAACTATTTGATGGGTAGATGGCTGGAAGAGTTTGCTTACACAGTGCCTTTTAATGCAATAAACTACTTATTGGCGTTGGTGCTTGCCGTGGCTCTTTCTGCCATCACAATCAGCTATCATATTTTCAAGATTTCAAAATCAGATCCTATTAATGCGCTGAGGTACGAGTAAAAATATTAATGTTTAACGACTAAACAAGAATAAAGACTATGAATGAAGCACTAAAAACCATGATTGAAAACATGCCTGAAAAAACAGGTAAATCACTTGATGAATGGAAATTAATACTCAAGGAAAAGGCTTTCGTGAAGCATTCAGAAGGCGTCAACTATTTGAAAAAAGAACATGGTGTTACTCATGGCTTTGCTAATACTATTGTATCGCTTTCAAAGGAAGAACAAGTGCCTGAAGACGACCTCGTTTCGGCTCAGTATAAAGGGAAAGAGTCGTTGATTCCCATTTATGAAGCGCTCATTTCATTTGTCAAAACATTGGGTGATGATGTCGTAATTACGCCAAAAAAAGGGAGTGTCAGTATTATAAGAAAAAGCCAATTTATCTTGATTAAGCCAGCCACAAAATCACGGATTGATCTAGGCTTTAAACTAAAAGGAAAGGAGTTGACCGAAAGATTGGAAAACTCTGGCCCATTCGGCTCAATGTGCACACATCGCGTGCAAGTATCGAGTGTCTCTGACCTAGATTCTGAGTTGAAGGATTGGATTACAGAAGCGTATGAAAGATCAGTCTAAAATTAAAAGCATTTACTTCTGATTGG
>CAZWXC010000552.1:0-2566 GCA_964637935.1 uncultured Flavobacteriales bacterium
ATGCCGCCAGGTCGGTTGAAAAGGCCAGGCGTTCCGCGTCAACATTGCGTTTGACCAGATCGGCGAGACCCGGTTCGTAAATTGGCATGATATTGTTGTTAAGGTTGGCTATTTTTTGCTCATCCTTGTCGACGCACACAACATCGTGGCCGAAATCGGCAAAACAGGCGCCCGAAACCAGGCCGACATAGCCGGAACCTATCATTGCAAGTTTCATTCAATTCCCTCGAATATTAGATATCATAACATGCACAATCTCGGGGCTTGTGGCCCGTTGGCTGTCAGAGGTCAAGTTTGCATCAATTGGAACCTGCTCGATTGTCGCGACCCGAAGATTGCGGTCACCATGCTGAAATCTCTGGTGCCGGAGTTTGAACATGGCAGGGACAATGATAATTTGGAAAAAGCGTCCTGAAAATAAGATACCCGATAAGGGGTCCCGCTTTTCGGAACGCATTGTCATATTTTCAGCAGTCCAAACGGCACAATTTTATTGTCGACATCATGTCCGATTTCCGAACGTCCAAGATAGGCGATGGCGTTGTTCTTGCACCAGCGTTCGGTAATCTCCTCCGGATTCTCGCCAAATGGTCGATCATTTTCCGGAATATCGCCAACGTTACCCAATTTTATGCCAGCCAAACCGTGGGTTGCGAGATTGCTGCACAGATGAAACATCGCGCGATCAAAGGCATAAAGATATTCGGATATCTCTTCGACAATGACAATATGATCCCGCAGGTCCGGCATCAGCCTGGTGCCGGTCATCATGGCTAGCGTCATCAAATTGAAAGCGGCGTGCTTTTTTCCTTCGACCAGGCCCGGTTCCAGCACATTGGCTTGTCGGTGCACGATCCAGTCCAGCGCTCTGCTCACCGCATGCTCGCCACCTGGCTTGCCAATGTCAGTCGGCATCGGGCCATGTACAACCTCGTCGATACCCGCGCGATAGAGCGCACCAAGCAGGTTGCCGGCATCGCTATAACCCAGATAGATTTTGCTTTTCGCGCAGTCTGCCAGTTGCCCGACAGCCGCGTGCGCCATCCGGACGGCACCATAGCCGCCCCGGGCGAACCATATTGCATCGATGCTCGGGTCGTTGGCAAGAGCGACGAAACTGTCGGCGCGTTGCTTGTCGCTCCCTGCGAAATGACCTTCCACGAAAAAGCATTGCTCGTCGAAAATCAATTCGGCCTGCGGATGGGTCTCGGCTGCGAGCGCGATAACGCGATTGGCCGCGTCCCGGGTGAATGGGGTCGACGGCGCACAAATGCCGATGCGGACGGGTGAGGAAATGGAATTTGTTCCTTGTGCCATTGCCAAATAGAGAGAGAAGCAATAGCGCGAAAAAATGAATGAAGACAAATCCTATTATTTTTGCGGGATCGGTGGTTCCGGAATGTTGCCTCTTGCGATGATTGTCCAGGCGGCTGGTGCGCGGGTCGCAGGGTCAGATCGAGCGCTGGATCAAGGCAGATTGGCAGACAAGTTTCAATGGCTGCAGGATCGCGGTATCCAGCTGTTTCAACAGGATGGGAGCGGTTTGACCGATAGCGGCCAGATATTGATCGCTTCCGCGGCGATTGAAGATACGGTGCCGGACGTTGCCAGGGCGATCGCTCTAGGCTGTAGCCGCATGACCCGCGCTGAACTGCTGGCAGAGCATTTCAATGCCGTGCCGACCAGCATCGCCGTGGGAGGAACAAGCGGCAAATCAACCGTCACCGGAATGATTGGCTGGATATTGACGGAAGCGGGCCTTGACCCCTCGATCATGAACGGCGCGGTGATGAAAAACTTCGTTGATGCAGATGCGCCGTTCGCAAGTTCTCGGGTCGGATCAGGCGGGCTGATGGTGAGCGAAGTCGACGAAAGCGATGGATCGATCGCTCTGTTTGACCCTGAGATTGCAGTCCTCAACAATGTCAGCTTGGACCACAAGAGCCTGGAAGAGTTAAGAATATTGTTCGGCGATTTTATTGCGAAATCACGGTGCGCGATCTGGAATCATGACGATTCAGAATCACAGGCCCTTCTTGGCTCTTTTGAATTGCCCACAACGAGCAGCTTTGGCTTTAGCAAGGGTGCGGATTACCGCGCGCTGCAAGTGGAGGAGAGGGCTCTCGGCAGCGGTTTTACAATGCGGGCAGAGGGAACTGACTATCCGGTTTCATTGCAAGTGCCGGGCAGGCACAATATCGCCAACGCGCTGGCGGCGATAGCGGCATGCCGTGCGGTGGGAGTGCCGGCCGAGACCGCGATAGCGGCGATCGGTTCGTTTCAAGGCCTGGCTCGCCGCTTTGATATTATCGGAACCGCGAATGATATCACCGTGATCGACGACTTTGGCCACAACCCCGACAAGATCGCCGCCACATTGCGCACGCTAAAGGCTTTTTCCGGTCGGATCATAGCCTTTTTTCAGCCTCACGGCTTTGGACCGATAAAAAAAATGGGTTCAGAACTTGCTGCTGTATTTCTAGAAAACCTCAGTGATGAAGACCGTGTTATCTTGTGTGATGCCGTCTATTTTGGCGGGACCGTCGATCGGTCTCTTGGCAGCGAT
>CAZWXC010000553.1:0-2565 GCA_964637935.1 uncultured Flavobacteriales bacterium
TTTGGAAATAATGAACTAATAGAGAATGGTTTTGATGAAAAACGAGGTATGAAATTCTACAAAGTGTTTTACAATTATGAGGTTTAAAACCAAAACTAATCGCACAAAAAGGCGTTTTTACTGAGCTTCAAAAAATAAAGCTTCGTAAAAACGCCTTGTTTATTTATAAAGTCGATAAGTTACTATCGATCTACTTTCACATTTACAGCGGTCAATCCTTTTGGTCCTTTTTCTACCTCAAAAATTACCATGTTGTTTTCTTTAATCTCTTCGGTGGTGTTGTTGATGTGGACAAACACACTTTCTTGAGTTACTGAATCTTTGATGAATCCAAAACCTTTACCATCATTAAAGAAAGTAACTACGCCTTTTCTTATTGGGTCAAAATCTGCTTCGTCTTCACGCTTCGGAACACCCAATTCAATGTTTTCTGCGATGATTTTCTTTTTCTTAGTTGGATCTGGTGGAGTATCAGTTATCATTCCATTTTCATCCACATAAGCAATCATATCATCTAAGCTGCTTGACTTTTCTCCGCTTTCTTTGCGAGCTAAGCGCTTAGCTTCTTTGTCTTTTTTCTTTTTCTCTTTCTTATTTCTTACTTCTTTCTTATTGAAGGTTTCTTGCGATCTACCCATAAATGCGTTTCCTAGATTTTAAATATTGTTAGATAAGTATGAATTATTCAACTGTAAACGGCCGCTACATTTACAATTGCTAAAAGGATAACGTGACTTGATTCGCTGATACAGAAAGTATAAAATACTTAGAAGTAGGAGAGAAGACCCTTTAAAGCAACACTTACCAAACGTTACAAGCGATGTAACTTGCTCAACAAATCAACGGTTGCTTTGATTATCCAGACGCGGCAAAGGTACACATGTTATTTGTTATGACCTATTCAATAAAAAAAGCGAGATTAATCATCTAATGGATCAACCTCGCTTCAGTGGTTTTGTGTTGGTTTTGGCGTTGAATCTTATTCAGGCTTCTTACCTAACATCACTAGTTCGTTTACAACTACTTCGGTTATGTAACGCTTTTCGCCTTCTTTGGTATCGTAGCTGCGGCTGGTTAATTTACCTTCTACACATATTTCCATTCCTTTTTTCAAGTACTTGTCTGCTATTTCAGCCGTTTTTCCCCACATTACAATGTTGTGCCATTGTGCTTCTTCTACCTTTTCGCCTTTGCTGTTGTAATACACTTCGTTTGTGGCAATGCTCGCAGTGCTTCGCATTTTTCCTCCATCAAAAGACTTTGTTTCTGGGGTGTTTCCTAAACGACCAATTAGCTGTACACGGTTTCTTAGATTGTTCATAACGTAAAAAATTAAAGAGTTTATAGATTATTTATTGATTTCACTTTCGTGGAATTGAGCTTCAGTGTTTACTTGAACACCTCGTCTCAAAAACCACAGTGCAAACCAACAACCGCTGCCAAACTCGATTCGGTTTTTATCCGCTTAGTTTCGAAAGCAAATAGTTGTAGTCGTTTGTAGTCGAATAATAAATCTAGTTAAGTGATTGATTGTGATATTGTTTCGTCTTTAATAGCATTCAAGTCTTTATTTGAAAAAATATTCTGTAATCTTTACATCACTAATCAAAAAACACCACGTCAGTATGAAACTAGGAGCATTTTCTGTAAGCTTAACGGTAAAAGATTTAGCGAAATCACGCGCATTTTATGAGAACATTGGATTTGAAAAATTTGCCGGTGATATGGAAAGGAATTACTTGATCATGAAAAACGGCAATGCCTTGGTTGGACTTTTTCAAGGCATGTTCGAAAACAATATTTTGACCTTTAATCCTGGTTGGGATGAAAACGCAAACACGTTACCCTTTTTTGATGATGTGCGTGCCATTCAAAAAGATTTGAAAGAAAAAGGAATTGATTTGATGAGCGAAACGGACGCAAACGGCAATGGTCCTGGAAGTATCGTTTTTTCTGATCCTGATGGTAATGTCATCTTAATAGATCAACACATTTAGTTTAGTGTAATAGGGAATATTCGTTCATCAAAACATCACCATCTGTTGCAATTTTGCTACTGAACTAAAAAAATCAAAAAGCCCCAATCTTCACATTGAATATTGGGGCTTTCATTATTGTAACAAGGAGTTTATCCTAAAAATGGATATCTATAGTTTACTGGTGGAACAAATGTTTCTTTGATGTTTCTTGGACTTACCCAACGAATCAAATTCCATTTGCTACCTGCTTTATCATTGGTTCCAGAACCTCTGGCTCCACCAAAAGGTTGTTGGTTTACAACTGCACCCGTTGGCTTGTCATTGATGTAGAAATTTCCAGCACAGTTTCTCAAAGCCACGGTTGCTTGCTCTATAGCATATCTATCTTGAGCGATAATGCTCCCAGTTAATGCATAAGGCGATGTTGCATCCAAAATGCTCATGGTTTCTTCAAACTTTTCGTCTTCATACACATAGATCGTCATCACAGGACCGAAGATTTCTTCTTCCATAGTTTTGAAGTGTGGATTTGAAGTAACTATGATAGTAGGTTCAATAAAGTAGCCTTTGCTCTTGTCATAACCTC
>CAZWXC010000554.1:0-2549 GCA_964637935.1 uncultured Flavobacteriales bacterium
CCATCGACTTTTGCAAGAAAAACGGAGCTTTTGATCCAACCACCATGGGCAGCGTATCAAACGTAGGTTTGATGGCTCAAAAAGCAGAAGAGTACGGTTCGCATGATAAAACATTTGAAATTGCTGGTAACGGTGCGGTTAAAGTAACCGACAGCAATGGCAACACACTGATTGAGCACACGGTAGAAGCAGGTGATATTTGGAGAATGTGCCAAGTAAAAGATGCTCCGATACAAGATTGGATTAAACTAGCTGTGAACCGCGCCAGAGCAACTGGAAACACTGCAGTATTTTGGTTAGACAAAACCAGAGCGCATGATGCAGAAATCATTAAAAAAGTAGACAAGTACTTGCCAAACCATGACACTTCAGGTTTAGATATTAGAATCATGGAGCCAAGCGCGGCTACTACATTTTCGTGCGAAACCATTAAAGCAGGGAAAGATACAATCTCGGTTTCTGGAAACGTATTACGCGATTATTTGACCGACCTCTTCCCTATTTTAGAAGTGGGCACTAGTGCTAAAATGCTCTCTATTGTTCCATTGATGAATGGCGGAGGTTTGTTCGAAACAGGTGCGGGTGGTTCTGCACCAAAGCACGTGCAACAGTTTATGGAAGAAAACCACTTACGTTGGGATTCTTTAGGTGAATTCTTGGCATTGGCAGTTTCACTTGAACACTTGGGTAACGCTTACAAAAACCCTAGAGCAATTGTACTTGGAAAAACCTTGGATGATGCTACAAGTAAATTCTTGCTAACCGATAAATCGCCTTCACGCAAAGTGGGTGAATTAGATAACCGCGGAAGCCATTTTTACTTGGCTATGTATTGGGCCGAAGCTTTGGCAAATCAAAATGAAGATGCTGAATTGAAAGCACACTTCGCACCGATAGCTGCCGAAATGAAAGCCAATGAAAACACCATTGTAACAGAGTTAAACAACGCTCAAGGCAACGCAATGAATATTGGTGGATATTATCACCCAAATGCAAGCAAGGCCTCGCAAGCAATGAGACCTAGCGACACATTAAATGCAATTATTGCAGGTATATAATTTGATTAAATCGCGTTCAAGAATAAAATCTTGAATCACCAGAATAATAATAGAAACGATCCTTCGGGATCGTTTTTTTTTGTGGCAAAATCCGAATGATTCTATCTAAAAACTCGTGTTCCAACCCTCAGCATTTCCTGGGGTTTTGTCTGCATAAAACGCTTCGAATACTTTCTTATCTGCATCCCAATCGCCTGTTGGGTAAAATGGTTCGCGCATGCTCACCAATTTAGTTTTGTAATCTATAGCATGCATTACAATTGGAATTCCAGCTTCAAAAGCAACCCAATAAAATCCACTACGCCACTTGTCGACATGTTTTCTGGTGCCTTCTGGCGTAAAAACGATCTGAACTTTTTTACCCGAATTGATCATTTCCTTAAGCCTAGTGGTAAGGTCATTTTTCTTTGATCTGTCTACAGCGATACCGCCCGTCCATTTAAAAAACCATCCAATTCCTGGTTTAAAAAAAGAATCTTTAATTAAGTATCGGGCATTCATTTTATAAACATTTCTAGCCAGAATTCCCCAGATAAAATCCCAATTGCTAGTATGTGGAGCCACAACTATAACTGCGACTCTAGTCTCTTCAGTGTATTCACCTAAAACCTTCCAGCCGCACAGCGCTAAAAACCATTTTGAAAGAAGTGCCTTCATAATATCTATCTAATTTTCTAAACCGATTCAAGGAAATTTTCGTGAAAACCAATTAAATGAACTTTGCTGGTAGCACGCGTCAATGCAGTATAGAGCCACCGAAAATAAGACCTATCGAGCATTTCTTCCGTAAAATATCCTTGATAGATAAAAACATCAGTCCATTGCCCACCTTGAGATTTGTGACAGGTTACCGCATAAGCATACTTCACCTGAACCGCATGGAAATAAGGATTTTGAAAGAATTTTTCTTCAGGATCATTTGAGTCAATTTCGCCTGAATCTATCAAAGCTTCGCGCATTTTGAAGAGTTCTTTAGATTGTATGGACGGACCATCAAAATCAAGTGCATTTAATAGAAGCAATAGGTCAAACGATTGTTCGGGATCGTCACTAAAATAAACCTGACAATCAGCAAAACGAAACGGACCAAACTCGGCCAAACGATGCACTCTTTCAACAGAAATCATATCGCCATTGGCTAAAAAGTTTTGACGCTTGCCTGGCGTTTTCCAGAAATAATTATTCTTTACAATCATCAACTTATCTCCAGCTTCTATCTCAGATTCACGAAACAAGATGCGATTGCGTATTTGCTGATTAAACTTGGTTGCATCTTTATTGCTTCGGCAGATAATTACAGATTCGTGGGCTTTTTCGGACTGAAACTTGTCTGACAATCGATCTTCTAATTCATACGGATCTACTTCATTTACATCTCTACTATCCGATACTTCAATGTGTAGTTTTTCAAACGTATTGTTTGACAATTGAGTTCTTAAATCTGTAGCATTCTTCAAAATCAAAGACTCTTGAGCTTGACGTACTAATTGG
>CAZWXC010000555.1:0-2546 GCA_964637935.1 uncultured Flavobacteriales bacterium
CAAAAGAAGATTTTTCAAAAACAGTAGTGGTTTTGGCCGATGAAAAACTGCTTTCTCCTTTCTTAGAGATTTTTGCCGATTGGAGATCACAGTTAAATATTACCACAGGTTACCCGCTTAAAAACACACTGATTCATCGTTTCATCATGTCTTGGATTCAGCTGCACAGCGGTGCATTGCGAAGATCTGGCGATGTGATGTTTTACCATAAACATTTAGAAGAATTTCTTGAATATGCGATCATTAAAAATTGGCTGGGTGGCGCATCTAATTGGGTGAGCATCAAAGAGCAAATTGTTGCTCGCAACCTGAAATTTGTTTCTAAAAAATGGCTTGCAAAGCAGCTTTCGCAAGACTTGTTTGCCGAAAAGGCTTTTGAACTTTTGTTTAATTGGCCCGAGCAAGTCAACGAAGTTTTTCAGTTGATCAATGATGTGTTGGTAGATTGGAAGAAAAACACCGAAAAGTTGGGTTTCGCTCCCATTGAAATTCAGGCGTTGCCCGTGTACATTCAGAAATTGAAATTGTTGCTTTCTCAATTCAACGATTTATTGCCTGACAATGATTTGAAGGCTTTAAGGAAGTTTGTTCACCGACAAGTTGGGTATTCAAAAATTTACCTTGAAGAACCGGAAAATGAGTGCATTCAGGTGATGGGAATGCTAGAAACGCGAATGATTGATTTTGAAAACGTGATCATTGTTGGCGCTACGGACGATACCTTGCCAGGAAGTCCAAACAAGGCCACGCATATTCCTTTTGTACACCGCGTAAATTATGGCTTGCCAACGCGTAAAGAGTCAGAGGCGTTGATTGCCTATCACTTTTACCGATTGATGCAACGCGCCAATCACATTCATTTGATTTATAGCACTTCTACCACGGCTTTGAGCGGGGGAGAAGGCACGCGTTATATTTTGCAGTTGCAAGAAGAGCTTTCACAGATCAATAAAAAAGTGCAGCTCAATTTTGTAAACGAGGCACAAACCTTCGAGCTTAAACCTGCGCCAGAATTGGTCGTTCAAAAAACTCCTGAAGTGATGGCTTCGTTAGAGCAAGCTTTGAAACGTATTTCGCCTTCGGCATTGAACCGTTTTATTGATAGTCCGCTAGAATTTTATTTCAGCTATGTGTTGCGATTGAAAGAACAAGACAAGGTAGAAGAAGATGTGGAAGCAAGCACCTTCGGAAGCATTGTTCACAATAGCATCGAATTGCTTTACAAACCATTTATTGGCAAAGAAATCAATGGCGAGGTGATTCAATCCATGATGCCTCTGGTAGACGAAACCGTAATGACAGAATTTTGCAAATTGTTTGACCCAAGCTTGCTCGAAACAGGTAAAAACAAGGTGCAGGTTGAGTTGGCGAAAAATTGGGTGAAGCTGTTTTTGGAATTTGATGCAGACGATATAAAAACCAATGGTTCTATCGAGTTAATCGACCTAGAAATGCACCTTCGAGGCGAATTTTCTTACAATCACTTAACCGTAAACCTCAATTCGTTTGCAGACAGAATTGACAAACGCAATGGCATTATTCGAATTGTAGATTACAAAACGGGCAAGGTAGAAGCGAAGCAGCTGGAAGCCACTTGGGAAGATATTCAACAAAAGTCTGAATATGGCAAAGCGCTTCAATTGGCGTTTTATACTTGGGCTTACGCAAAGCGCACAGGCGAAACTCCAGAGCACATTGAATCGGTGATTTTTAGCTTCAGAAATAAGAAGTCGGGCTATTTGCCTTTAATTATCAAAACAGAAAAAAACGAACAATCGGTTTCGTTCAGTCAAGGTTTTGAAAGTGTAATGACTGGTTTGATTGATGAAATGTTTGACCTCTCGCAGCCTTTCACCCATCGAGAAACAACAAAGTATCCTGTTTTTTAATAGCAGTAAGATGTCAGCTGTTAGCCGTCAGTAAAATTCTCCTACTTACGACTTCGGTTCCTGGCAATGAGCGTGGTCACTGAGCGCAGCCGAAGCGGAATCGAAGTGCAGTCTCCAGATATAATCCTTCTCAAAACCTTCGCGTTCTTTGCGCCATCTTTCCGCTTTTGCGTTAAACCCAATTCCGCTTCAGAGGAAATAATTCGTGTTAATCTGTGTAATTAGTGGTTAAAAAAACATCCTACTTACGACTTCGACTCCGCTCAGTCTCCAGAAAAAGATTGTGGTTAAAAAACTCTGTGCTCTCTGTGTAAAACTCCTTTTCTCTGTGGTAAAAAAGCCATCAGGAGATCAATTCGTGGTAAAAAACTAGATCTCTATTACACCTGTTTGAAGCAACTCGGCAGCTGAGCTAAGCGCGAAGAGATGTTCGCCTTTTTTAAGACCTGAAATTGGAATAACGAATTCTTTTCCGAAAAGGAGATCGATGCTGCGCACTTTGCGGCCATCAAGGTTGATGAGGTCAAATCGTAATGGCCTAATTCTAGGACCAACAACTCTGTAAAGTAGGTACTTTTCTGTCTTTTGTACCTTGAGTGTAATATGTTCGTTGTTGCTTGAGAGCATGACCTATTGTTTGGGATTCGCTAAAAGACG
>CAZWXC010000556.1:0-2545 GCA_964637935.1 uncultured Flavobacteriales bacterium
TAGCCTAAACTTGCGTTGATTTGCTTCAACAATGCTGATGAAGAAATACATAGCGCTGATTGTGCTCTGCACGTTTGTTTTCGTGGGCTTTAGCCAAAGAGACATTCCAAACAATCTTCCAAATTTTGATAAAAAAGTATTGCACTTTGGGTTCTCGCTCGGTGGTGGATCAAATGGTTTTGCACTAAAACCCGATTTAACAAAGTCAGATTCATTGATAAAGCTTGAAGTTTTGTCTCAGCCAGGTTTTAATATCAATGTGGTTTCTGAACTGCATCTTGGTCCCTACATGGGTTTGCGATTTACGCCAGGCATTGCATTTAGCTCACGTATTTTGAGGTATACCTTTTTCGAAGGAAATAGAGTTCCAGATAAAATTGTAGACCGAACCATAGAATCAACTTACCTAGATTTTCCATTGTTGTTTAAATACAGATCAAAAAGGGTGAACAATTTCGCTTCGTATGTTTTGGTCGGTGGCAGATATAGTCTAGATCTAGCTTCGCAAGTAGGAGTAGACAATCAAGTGGATGACAAAGGCGAATTCATTGTGAAATTGGGAAGAAACAATTACAACATCGAAACAGGTGCCGGTTTCGATTTCTTTTTAGAATACTTCAAATTCTCAACAGAATTCAAGTTTTGTTATGGTTTGAACAATGTTTTGATTCAAGACAACACCGTGTATTCTAGACCCATTACAGGCTTAAATTCGAAGATTTTCATGATCGCCATCAATTTTGAAGGCTAGCTAAACCACTCATATAAAATAATGGAAGCTGAAATAGCTGCGTTTAAAGATTCTGCTTTTCCACTGCCCGATATGGTGATTTTGTGGCTGCAAAGGCTTTGTACGTTTTCACTAATTCCGTGAGATTCACTTCCGATCACTACGCAGCCTTTTGTATTTTCTCTTACTAGTGTTTCTTTCAAGCTATCACCGCCTAACACGGCTGCATACACTGGAAAATCAATTTTCCAAGGCGCAAATTCTTGTAAAAAGCTTCGCAAATCGGTGTAGTGCACGTTCACTCTAAAAAAGCTCCCCATGGTAGATTGAATCACTTTATTGTTAAATACATCCACGGTGTCTTCGCTTGCTACAATATCCGTAATTCCAAACCATTCACACGATCTTATAATCGTACCTAGGTTTCCTGGATCACGCAAACCATCAAGCATCAAAAAGCGTTTTTGCTTGAGTTCATCAATAGATAATGATACTTTCTTGTGTTCGATAATAGCCAAAAGTGGACTAGCCGAATTCATAGCCGTAATGCGCTCCATGTCTCTTTTGCTGATTTCTACTTTTTCGCACTCAAGCGAAATAAACATAGACAAGTAGCTTGAGTCTGTGGTGAAAATCTTGGTCACTTTGACCCCAGAATGCACAGCCTCAGAGAGTAGCTTCACTCCTTCTACTATGTAGAGATGATTGGCTTCGCGTCCTTTTTTACGGTGAAGCGAAGTCACAAATTTTATTTCATTCTTCGAAATCAAAATCTTGGCAATATTCTAAGCATTAGCTTTGGGCCAAAGATAACGCCCACATTGAGCACTCTGCGATCATTCATAATTATCTTCTCGGCATTTATACTATTACTATCGGCTTGTAAAACTACTCGCCATGTAAATGATGGTGAATATTTGGTGGTGAAAAATAAAATCATCATTAATGATTCCAGTAAAATTAAATCTGAACTTAAAAAGGATGAATTTGAGCCTGTTATAAAGCAAAAGCCGAATAGAAAGTTACTCGGTGTTTTAGCCTTTCACCTTTCCGTTTGGAATTATGCGGAAACCCATAAGAAGGAGAAAAAATTAAACCAGTATTTGAGGAACACTGTTGGCGAAGCACCAGTGATTTTCCAACCTGTATTGCTCAAGCAAAGCACCAAACAAATGGAGCTGCTGCTCAAAAACAATGGCTATTTCAATGGAATTGTAACTGCAGATACACACGCTCGAAAAAGGGTAATCTTCAAGTTTCTGAAACCAAAAAAAAAGGTGAAAATCACTTACAATGTTGAAACTGGTCCTGCATATAGGCTGCGTCAAATCAATTATTCTTTAGAAGATTTATCACTACAAAAAGTATTGGATAAAGAAGAAAACGAACTGAGAAAACCTGTTTTCAAACCCGGTGATCGTTTTCAGGTAGATCTTTTTGACGAAGAAAGATCTCGTGTGACAGACATTATGAAAAACCTAGGCTATTTCACCTTTGATCAAATTCATGTGCTGTTTGATATCGACACCAATTTAACGGGCAATTATTACAATGTTTCTATTCGCTATAGAAACCTGAGAAATCAAACTACGATCGATGGCCAAGACACATTGGTGCTCTCCAACCATAAAAAGTATCGCATCAATCAAGTAATTATAAACGAAAATTTTAGTGGCGCTGATAAGTATCAAGTGGGTTTTGATACCATTACACATCGCAATTACATCTATCTTTTTAAAAGTAAACCAACAGTGCGCCCTACCCGCTTGACCCGAAATATTTTTGTAGACAAAGGCGATTATTTTTCAAAAAGCA
>CAZWXC010000557.1:0-2519 GCA_964637935.1 uncultured Flavobacteriales bacterium
CTACTTGTGAGTATTATTTTTTTAGCACAAGCGAGACGCTTGCGCTAGCGGGGGCTATCGGGTTTGATAGGCAAAGTTATTTTAAGTATTTTTTAATCAACTTTTCATACTCTTTGTTAAAATACATATGATATTTTAATATTTTATATAATCGAATATATTTATTTAATAGAAAGTCACTAGAAGAATATTCAACTTCTCCTTTAAAATTTTCAATTTTTTTTTCTATATAATCAGTCATTTTTTCCATTTTGTTGTTGTCACCAATTTTACTAAGTAAATCATTCAAAATACTTTCTTTAGGGTAAAATGTTTCGACTTCAATCAAATAATTTTGTAATAATTTTGACAGTTCAGGAAAATTTATTAAATCAACTTGAAAAAGTGTAGTTCTTATAATTTCTTTTAAAATATCAACTTTATTAAAATATTCACTAGCTTTTGTATCTTTTACGTTTCCAAAACCTGAACGACTTGAATAAAATAATTCTGAAAGATTAGAAAACGGAAAATTCTCTTCAATTTCAAATTTCTTTTTAGTCATTAAATCTTTATCTCTATATGATAAATAGAAAGCTGATTCGTTTTGTTTTTCAAGATAAATTTTAATTACAGTATTTATCCGAATTAATTTTTTCTTTTCGTTTTCTAGGTTTATATATTCTCTGTTTTTACCTAAGATTATTTCTATTAATATAATTGTCAAAATAATTCCAACTGTTTCAGTAATAGTACCTCTCAAATAGTCTTGAATAAAAGATTCATCTCCGATAAAATAATCAAAGATTCCTAAAACTAGTATTAGGGTAAGTAGTAAAATTGTTATTTTGTACAGAGTTTTCATCTATGTGTGCCTAACGTTTTTGTATAAGCAAAGTTCCATTTTGTTAAGCTAAAAGTAGCAATTTTTTTACGGTCTTTGGCATAGTTTATATAAATGGTGTAAATTTCAAATTTTCATTATACCCAATGTTGTAATTAATTATTGCTATCGTAATTCCAACAGAAGTCAATTTAATAGATTTAAATTCTTCGTGATTCCAAAAATTAAAAACATTTATCATATTTTTGTTTCGAGATATTACATAACTTTTTATTTCGTGATTTTTCATTACATATTTATCTTGAAAATTAGTAATCTTTGATATTAAGTTTTTGTATTCAGAGTTTTGATAATCTTTTTTGAAATTAGTATTAGATAGAAATTTAAATTGATATTTTGATTTATCGTGAGCACATAAAATGATTAATTTATTTATTTTTAAAATATCTATATCAAACTCATTCATTAGTTCTTCTTGTGTAAATCCTTTTACAAATAATGCTGTATATAAATTTTTTAGTATTTCTTCTAATTGTTTACTTTGTTTATGTCCTTCAATATTACTAATACAACCTACGTATGATAAATGGGAGAAAAACGAATTACTCGGTAATTCTTTAGGTATTAAAGTAGTAAGAAAATTTAAAAAATTATCAAATTTACCTAAAGATGTAAGAGAACCATTTGAAAAAGTTCTAGTACAAAAAAGAAAGGATAAAATATTTATTTGGTCATTTGTAATTTTAGGAATTATTTTAATTGATTCATCAAAACAAATTTGTTCTAAACTTCTTTCCTCTGAATTTATTCTATTTTTTAATAATAGAACTAGTCTTTCTTTTAACTGTTCGCCTCCAGTTTTTGCATATTCTTTTTGCATATTAAAAAGAGAGGATTGAATAGAAGGGTTTTCTAATTTTTCAACTTTATTTAAATTATCTTTAAAAAAATCTTTTATAAATTCATCAGTTATTTCTTCAACTCTTTTATTAGCAATTTTTAAAGCTTTCTCTGAAAATTCATAAAAATTAGCCTTAAATATATCTAAAGCAATTTGACGGCATTCTGTTGCTGATATTCCATAATAAATATCTCTTCCAGCTTGAAGATTTTCTGAATTATTACCTGATTCTTGTTTCATAAATCAATTTTTATGAAAATCTCGCCCAACTTGAATGTTTTTAGATTTTGAACCTGACTTTTGTTTCATAATATTTCTTTTCCTTTTTTTAAATAATAAATTTAAAATAAATGCTAAAATAAAAACTCCTATACCACTAAAAATCCATTCTTTATTTTCTATTATCCAATTCATATTTTTTAATTATGCCCAACTAGTAAACACGCAAATCTTTATATAACTTTTAAAAAAAAACACCCTATTTACATTCAGGTTCTAAATATAACAACTTATAGTAGTATTACCCATCTCAAATAAAAAAAAATGTATCTTTCAAAGAAATAATAACGAATCATCGTTTCGTTTTAATCTTTTAAATTTTTACAGAGGCATATTGCATCCATCCTTAAATGCATTTCTTTGCTCCGCAACTATTTTGCACTGCTCCGCAATAAAAGGAAATCAAACCTCAAAGATAGAGAAGCACTCCGCAAAGGCATAGAATCACTCCGCAAAGGCAGGGAAGCACTCCGCAAAATCAGGGAAGCACTCCACAATGGTAAGGAAGCACTCCGC
>CAZWXC010000558.1:0-293 GCA_964637935.1 uncultured Flavobacteriales bacterium
GACCAATATGCTCCAGAAGAGCGGTTTATCATCAACAATGCATTTGTGCATGCTACAGGCGCACTAGATCGAATCACCAACAGTGCGCACTTGTTGTTCTTGTATTTTGCTAAAACCATTTGGCCTACACAACTCACGTGGGATTATTCATTTTCAAGCATTCAAGCTATTGCGCCAAGTTCAACTCTTGGCCTTTTTTCATTGGTTTTTGCAAGTGTTTTATTGATTGGTTTGGTGCTTTTGTTGCCCAAAAAATCAATGCTTGGTTTCTTGCTCCTAGCTTTTGTTTTGAT
>CAZWXC010000558.1:303-2509 GCA_964637935.1 uncultured Flavobacteriales bacterium
TGATTCCGGTGCTCAACCTCTTTATTTTAATTGGTGCCAATTTTGCCGAGCGATTTTTGTTTCTGCCGTCTTTGTTTCTAGTTGTAGCGGTGGTTTGGTTGTTTTTTGAAGCTACTTCTAAGTTTCAAATTGCAAAGAATAGAACTGTGCTTTCCATCATTTTTGTTGCCGTTTTTCTCTTGTTTTCAGGACAAACTATCAATCGAAATACGGATTGGGAAAGCAACGAAACGCTTTTTGCCGCTAGCCTAATTACCAATCCTGAAAGTGCTCGGGTACAAACGGCAATGGGAACGGTGTTTCGCCAAAAGGCCGAACAAAGTAGGCAGCAGCAAACGCAGCAAGTGAACTTTGAAAAAGCGGTAAAACACTACAAACAAGCCATCGAAATACTGCCAGAAACCTATGATGCGTGGTACAATTTGGGCGTGATTTATCAAAGCACTGGTGCGATAGCATTGGCTCAAAATGCATTTGAAGAAGTGCTTCAAATTGACGAAACGCATCCTGACGCTAGAAATAATTTAGGTGTGATTTTTATCAATCAAGGAAGCTTTGATCAGGCGGAACAAATGCTAACAAAAGCTCTTGAATACAAACCAAATCATACAGGTGCTTTGGGCAATTTAGGAGTAGTTTACCACAACAAAAAACAATATGATTTGGCCAAGAATTATTACCAAAAATCCTTGGCTATAAATCCTAATCAGCCCATCATGATTAAGAATTTAGGGCTTTTGAAGCCATAAAAAAAGCCGCACTTGTTCGCGCAGCTTTCTAAGAATGGATTTGGATTTTTATTCTGCAATTTTTTCAATTGCCTTTGCAATATCTCAAGCCAGGCTTTGTCCCCAAGCTTGACCTACTTGCATAGATTCTTGTGTAATGTATGGAGTAGCCTTTCCTAATTTTTTGCCTGCGGGCGAATTGTAAAAACCAATAATAGATTCTAGGTCTTCGATAGTCAGGTGTTTTTGATACACAGGTACTAACATTTCAACCAACGTTTCGATGCTTTGAGATCGTAAAACTTCGCCCATTTTATCCCATTTCTCTGCGCTAATTTCAGGCATTTGCACTTTGTACATTTCAATCATTTGATCGATGACTACCACAAAGGTTTCATCGCTACCGTTGGCTTTCATCATGCGCTTTAAAGCGGCTTCGTATGCCGGATCGTTGTCAGATTGTGCAATAGAGTAGGTGCTTGCAGCAAAAACCACAAAGAGGGCAAGGAGTATCTTTTTCATGTTTGTTTTATTAAGGATTGCAAAATAGAAAGCAATGCTTGTATTTAACGCACTTAATGAATAATTTATCTTTTTAGTGTTAGTTTTTCTTTCTCAAATGGAGAAAAAGCCAACCTAATTTGTATTTCTAAGCTAAATAATCGGGTGACAAGAATCACCTAAAAGTCTTTCTCAAAACCTACTTTTGCATCCGAAATAATTTGAAGAAATGAGTGAAATGAATGGACCAGCAAAATGCCTAATCATAGGTTCAGGACCTGCTGGATATACTGCGGCTATTTACGCTGCTCGTGCTGAGCTAAAACCAATCATGATCGAAGGTATGCAGCCAGGCGGTCAGTTGATGGATACTACAGATGTAGAGAACTTTCCAGGTTATCCCGAAGGCATCAATGGCCCGCAGATGATGATGGATTTTAGAGCGCAAGCAGAACGTTTTGAAACCGATATTAGAAGCGGATATGTAACTAAGGTTGATTTTTCGGGCCCAACACACAAAGTATGGGTTGACGATAAGGAAGAATACATTGAAGCACATTCGATCATTATTTCTACGGGTGCATCGGCCATGTGGCTTGGTTTACCAAGCGAACTTCGCCTGCGCGATTTGGGTGGAGGTGTTTCTGCTTGTGCGGTGTGCGATGGTTTCTTTTACAGAGGTCAAGAAGTAGCTATTGTTGGTGCGGGCGACACTGCGGCCGAAGAAGCTACTTACCTTTCTAAAATCTGCAAAAAAGTGCACATGTTGGTGCGTAAAGACGAAATGCGTGCATCTAAAATCATGCAGCAACGCGTGTTCGATGCGCCAAATATTGAAGTACACTTCAACACCGAAACATTAGAGGTTTTGGGCGACACAGTAGTAGAAGGTATTAAAGTGATCAACAACCAAACTCAAGTAGAAAGTACAATAGCTGTTACTGGATTTTTTGTGGCTATTGGCCATAAACCAAACA
>CAZWXC010000559.1:0-2503 GCA_964637935.1 uncultured Flavobacteriales bacterium
CGGCTCTAAGAAAGAGCCGGTCAGCGAATTTAATCGCCATGCTACGGATTGAGGCTTATTAAGACAGCGTTGCTGTTTGTTTCTGGTGTGAAAATAAAACGACCATTATTACTGGCAATACTCCACCTTAGTCTTTGTTGCGACTGAATGAGTTTAGGATGTGGACGTACTTAACAAGGCAAAAACAGTACTAAAATGTGCGAGAATTTCCTTTGCCTCTGCGCGTAAATTGGCTTATCGTTTTCGCTATTAGTAAAACGTCAAATCACTATTTCTTTAATCTAAACCAAACGAGTGGATTGGATGGGTTTGGCTTTTCTTAAACCGATCAAAAAAAAAGCCAGTCGGTTAAACTGGCTTTCTCAGACTTGCGTCTCGACTGTTTAGTTAGGTTATCGCTTTTACGATTGTACTAAATTAGAATATTGAATTTAGGATTGCAAGAAAATTTGACATTAAATGCGAACAACACTTTATTTGTGGTGACTTGCTATTCGCAGCATAAGAATAAGTTTCCAAGCAAAACAAAATTATTTGGGCAAAAAAAAACCGGCCCTTGTGAGGCCGGTCAGCGATTTTCTCGCTATGCTACGGATTGAGTTTTCAATGCACCGCTAATGTAATATTTACTAGTTAGTGTTAGAAGTACACATTGCCACAGATATGCGATCTACTTAATTTTGTGTGTGAAATACATAAAATCATGTTAAATACATAAAATCGTTTTCAGCGGGGTAAAAAAAAACCGATCCACAAGTGAATCGGTTTGGTAACGAGTTATTCGTGCTACGAATTGAGGAAAGAACGATTTTGATTTTGTTCTTCAAATAACCTACAATTCGCAATCTTGGAAATTAGATTTAGGCCTATAAATTGCCTCTAGGTAAATTACCTATATCATAAAACGCCAAAAGCGTTCTGCAATTCTGTCTTGAACGATCTAGAGATTGGGATGACTGCCCCACCCACTTCTATTTTGTTTTTTGATATGCTATCTACACTATTTCTGTTTATCAAAAAGCTTCGATGTACTCTAATAAATTGGCCTTCAGGAAGTTTTTCCATAAAAGCACTCAATGTTTGACGGCTAACGATTTTTTTGTTTTTGGTATATACCTCTATGTAGATGTTATCTGCTTTTACGTAAAGTATATCATCTGGATTAACCAAAACAGATTTGTGGCCATCTTTAATCTGAATGCTCTTTGCGCTATCTACTTTATGATGCATCAAAGCCATTTCAATTCCAGCAAAAAGTTCTTGCTCTGTAAAAGGCTTAATCACATAAGCACCAGGATGAGATTTTTTAGCTTCTAGTAATGTGTTTCTATCTGCATATGAGGTTAGAAACATGAATGGAACTTCTTTTTCTTGAACCAAGGCGGCTAATTCTATACCTTCCTGTTTTCCTTCAATGTTTATATCTAAAATAGCGAAATCAAACTCAATAGTCTGGATCAATTCAGTGGCTTTTTGCTGATTATGGGCAACACCTACTACTTCATAAACCATTTCTTCGAGCATCATTCTGATCATTTCAGAGATGAAACTCTCATCTTCAATTACTATAATTCTCAATACATCCTTAGCCATCTGCCAAAGAAACATAATTTTTAATATTCTTTGATGCCTACCGTGAATTAGCCAACAAAAAAAGCCGCAAGATTTCAAAAAATCTTGCGGCTTCAATTATTCTAATGTTTCGAACTAGTTTTCAAGCTCATGAATAAACATTCCACTTCTGAGCTTTGGTTCAAACCAAGTAACTTTTGGAGGCATGATCAAGTCTGCATCGCTAATATTGATAAGCTGCTGCATTGATACAGGATACATTGCAAAAGCAACTTTCATTTCACCTGAATTCACACGCTTTTCAAGTTCACCAAGACCTCTGATTCCACCAACAAAGTCAATTCTCTTATCCGTTCTTAAATCAACAATATTGAATAACGGCTCAAGTACCTGCTTAGACAAAATAGTAACGTCTAACACTCCTACCGGGTCGTTATCATCATAGGTATTGTCTTTTGCTGAAAGTTTATACCAAGATCCTGACAAATACATTCCAATGGTATGCAATGCATTTGGCTTGAATTGGCCATCCATCTTCTCAACTGAAAAAGATTGCTCTAATTTGCTCAACAAATCTGTCTCAGACAAGCCATTTAAGTCTTTTACAACTCGGTTGTAATCAATGATTTTCAATTGATTATCTGGAAAAACAACCGCCATAAAGTAGTTGTATCTAGCTCCATTGTCTGCAGTTCCGTTGGCAGCATCTCTAAACTCTTTTC
This sequence comes from uncultured Flavobacteriales bacterium, assembly GCA_964637935.1. Lineage (GTDB taxonomy): Bacteria > Bacteroidota > Bacteroidia > Flavobacteriales_G > Salibacteraceae > SHAN690. The sequence continues at coordinate 2,295 of CAZWXC010000559.1, forward strand.
CTACCAAAGCACCTGCAGCCGTGCGGTGATGACCATCAGCCACATAGATAGAAGGAACCTTATTATCAAATAATTGCTCAATGGATGCATTGTCGCTATCGCTATTAACCAACCAAAGCGTGTGTTGAATACCATCAACGGTTGTGATGTCATAAACTGGACTACTTTCCGACTTTACGCGATCAACAATTGCATCAATTTCATTTACA